>JAAXHX010000118.1:0-6520 GCA_012270635.1 Dehalococcoidia bacterium
GACCATAATCCCGTCGGACGTGGAGAACAATTTCGCCAAGATCACCCACGCTATACGGAAGATAGTGGCTCGCAAGTCGTTCCCCGTGATTGTCGGGGGCGACCACTCGATCACCTTCCCGGCAGTCCGGGGCTTCGACGGCTACGCCGACCTGGACGTGGTCCACTTCGACGCGCACATAGACTTCAGCCACGAGCTCCAGGGAACCTTCTACCATCACGGGTGCCCGATCCGGCGCTGCTTCGACCTGCCCAACGTGAGGAACATCACCTCGCTGGGGATACGGATGGCCCGGCCCGAGGTCTACGAGGACGCTATAAGCAAGGGCGTCAAGATAGTGACCACGGACCAGTTCCGGGCCATGGGCCCCGAGGCGGCGATAGCCGAAGTGCCCTCCGGCGGGAATGTCTACCTGACCGTGGATGTCGACGCGATGGACCCGGTGCAGATGCCGGGCACCGGGACCCCGGCCCCGGGCGGGCTCTACTACTTCGAGATGCGGGACGCGCTGATAGCCCTGGCAAAGCGGGTGAACATAGTCGGGTGCGATTTCGTGGAGGTGGCCCCGCCCTACGACCACGCCGAGACCACGACCCGCTTTGCCGCCAAGCTAATCATAGACCTGCTGGCCGTACTCTTCCCTTCCAAGTAGGCGCGGCGATGCGGGTCGGCGTTTGCATAGTCCCCTTCGGCACGACCTATCCCCAGTGCCGGGAGGCGGCGCTGGCCGCCGAGGCCTCTGGCTTCGAGTCCGTCTGGACGTGGGACCACCTGCTCCCCTGGCGCGACGACGACACCCCGGTCCTGGACTGCTGGGCGCTGCTCGCCGCCCTGGCCGAGGCCACGAGCACGGTCAAAATCGGGAGCCTGGTGGCCAACGTGATGAACCGGCCCCCGGACGTGCTGGCCAAGACCACCGCGGCCATACAGCAGGTGTCGGAGGGCAGGCTGGAGCTGGGCATCGGGGCAGGGGTGTGGCCCAAGGAGCACGAAGGATATGGGCGGCGGTTCCCGGGCCCAGGGGAGAGGGTGGAGAGGGCTGGGGAGGCGGTGGAGATGATCAGGCTCCTGTGGTCGGGGGAGCGGGTGAGCTACGAAGGCAAGCATTACAAAGCCGTAGACGTACTCTCCGCGCCCGCCGCCGACCCCTTGCCCCCGATAATCGTGGCCGGCCTGGGACCCAGGTCGGCGAGAAACGCCGCGAGGATAGGAGACGGGTGGAACTGCGAAGGGCCTCGGGGATGGGAGGGGAAACCGGACGGGACCTTCGAACGGCTTAAACCCGTGGTCCTGGAGGAGCTCAAGCGGCTCGGACGGCCCAGGGAGAGCTTCGAGATATCCATATCCGACAGACTTGACGAAGAGGTCCTGGCCGACCCTCGGGGCTACGCGGCCCGTATGGAGGAGCAGGGCATAGACCGGGCCATCCTGGACTTCTACCCGCCCTTCGACCTGGAGGGGCTGGGCCGGGTGGGGAGGGCGTTGTTCGGGTAGCAGGCCGAGAGCGTCCGTTTCCGCTTCGTCTCGGTCGACCCTTCGACAGTCTCAGGATGAGCGGGTGAGTACGGAGTGGGGGGTGGAATGGAAGCGCTACCGGAACCCGGGCGAGAAGACGTTCCGAGGGCTGCCTTCGAGGAAATTGGCGACGTTGTCCAGGGACATCTTGACCCCGGCCAGGGTGGTCTCGGGGGTGTGGGCGGCAACATGGGGGGAGAGGACGACGTTGTCCAGCTCGGTGAAGGGGTGACCCGCGGGCAGGGGCTCGGTGGAGAAGACGTCCAGGCCCGCGGCCTTTATCCTGTCGTCCCGCAGGAACTCGTAGAGCGCTTCCTCGTCTATGAGGGCCCCCCGACCCGTGTTGACCACTATCGCGCTGGGCTTCATCATCTCCAGCTGCTTCCGCCCGATGACGTGGTGCGTCCTGTCCGATAGGGCGATGATGGCCGCTATCACGTCGGCGGTCCGGCAGAGGGTGTCCACGTCCACGAACTCGACGCCGTATTTGGTCGCCCGCTCGGGGGAGGGGTTCAGGGTCCAGGCGATGACGTCCATGCCGATGAGCCGACCCAGCTCCATGACCCGCTGGGCGATGGGGCCCGCCCCCAGGACCCCAAGGGTCTTGCCGTACAGCTGGACCAGGGGCTCCTTGACCCATTCGCCCTGGCGGATCCGCCTGTCGACCTGGTGGATGTTGCGGGCCGCGGCAAGCATCAGGGTCAGGGTGTGCTCCCCCACGCCGAAGTTGCCGTAACCGGGAGTGTTGCAGATGGTAACCCCCAGCTCCCTGGCGGCTTCCAGGTCGACGTTGTTGACGCCGGCGGCCCAGATGGAAACTATGCGCAGGTTAGGGCAGCGGGCCATCAGGTCCCGGGTGAACTCGGAGGTGGAGAGGATGTTGATCACAGCGTCGGCGTCCGAGCAGCGCCGGATGAGGTCCTCATTGTCGGAGGGGGCGTCGCGGTAGATGGCGAACTCGTCGGCCAGGGAGCGGGCGTAGGGTTCGAGGCCGTCCTCGGTAATGGTGCTGATGCCATCGTCAACGACGACGAGCTTCTTCATCTTCTGGGCCGGTGACATGGCGGACCTCCTTGGCGGGGCGAGGGAGATGGGACGGGGTGATTATGGTGAGGGGGTGTCGGGGTGTCAATATGCCCCACCGCAGTTTATAGTGCGCAGGATTGGGCAAGGAGGGCCGTGAGAGGTGGGCACATCATTCCAAGGAGATTACTATGGTTTTACGCCGCGCGCTTCCGGCGGTCCTGATTATCAGCGTTATCATCTGGGCGTCGGCCGTGGGCCTATTTATGCAATCCGGGGCGTATAAGCTCAATCGGCCATATTTAGCGTAGAACCTCATGAGCAGATAAACCCCGTAGGGGATTTCAACCTTACGGTCAATATCAAGCATTGGCATCCCAATCACCCTATCACAGCGACACTGAATTGCCCTCCACTTAGCGGCGGCCCTGTCAGCGCCAAGACCGACGCGTCCGGCAGAAGCAATTTTAGCTTCCGCGTGACCAATCACGTTTCGAATTGGAATCAAGGGCTCAGCTGTCAACTGAAGTTCAACGGTACCCAGCGGTCATGGCCCTTCAAAATTGTTCCGATTACCAAAAAGGCGTCTTTGTCGTCTCGCTCGTCCACGGAATTGGCCCTTTCTTACGCTGCTAACGCTTACTCCAAAGGTGATCCTGCCAACTTCTCGATCGAATACTGGGAACAGGGGTCCACCTCCATTCGATATGTGGTAATTCAAAACTGGCACGCATCTTTCCTCATCCCTGGCCTCGACCCCGGAACCACCTACTGTGCGCGAATAAAGGCTAGCGGCGATTCGTGGTCTAGCAGCCGTGCAGCCGCTCCCTGTGCAACCACCCGGGGAAGTCCCCCGCCACCGAAGTCCACTACCGTATCCACATCGACGTCCACCACCGTGTCCACGCAGACGTCCATCACTCCACCGACTCCTCCACCAGCCCCTGTGAACAGAGCTCCAGCGTTTCCTTCCAACGCGGTCCGTGCTTTCAGCGTGGGAGAGAACGCGATGGGAGGCGCATCGGTGGGAGATGCCGTTACGGCCATTGACGCCGACGACGACACGCTGACGTACACCCTGGACGGCGATGACGCCAACCTGTTCGATATTCACGAAGCCACCGGCCAGATCACCCTGGGCGAAGATGCGGGGTTGGACTTCGAGGCAAGGGACAGCTACATGCTGACCGTGCAGGCTGAAGACCCTCAAGGCGCCAGCGCCAAGGTAACGGTGGCCGTGGCGGTTATCGCCGTTAGCCTGGGCAGTCCCGTCCTAGATAGGTACGACGCCAATGGGGACGAGGCCATCGATAGAAACGAGGCCATAGCCGCATTAATGGACTACTTCGATTCCCTGGTAACCGAAGAGGATGTCCTGGAGGTAATTAAATTCTATTTCAGCAGTTAGCGGACGCTGGTCCGCTAACTGGCTTAGTGCAACTGTGTTGGAGGGGGTCGGGCCGCTCATGCTGAGGCTCTAGTTTATCCTGAGCCTGTCTAAGGGAAGTATGAGCGGGCGGGAGAGGTGGACGGTCATCTCAATCTCCCTTCCTTCAACTGCCCGAATTCGCCAACGTTCTCTCCCGGATAGTGGGCTCTGAAAGAATGGGTTACCTGCCCAACAAATTCGCTTTGTTATCCTCCGCCACGAAGTCGATATAACCAAGGACATGAATCAATGTGTCGCTGCATGTTAGGCCGCAGGACAGTATTTGGTTCCTATGCACTTCCTATTCGGGGAGGGTGGGTGTCGTCCGGGACCTCTCCCGGAGTTTGATGAAGTGAATAAGTTGCGCAACGTCCATCCGACCCACGGGCCCCGAGGCGTACATTGAGCCGATGACGAAGTTGCGGCGCACCAGGAACTCCATGGGCTCGACGCATTCGCCGTAGCCCTTCTCTTCTCCCCATAATGGGGCGAGGGCCCCGATGCTCTCCTCGGTGACTCCGTAGGCTATGGGGAAGGTGATTCCCTCCTCCTCGGCCATGCGGGCGGCGGTGTCCCGGTCCTCGATGGTCGCGCCGATTACGTAGACGCCGAGTTCTTCCAACTCGGCCATGCTTTTCTGGTAGGCTGCCAACTGCACCCGGCAATAGGGTCACCATTCGCCGCGATAGAAAAGAAGGGCGAAGTAGCGGCCTGGGGCCTTGTCGGGGAGAGTGATGGTTGAGCCGTCGGTGAGGTTCAGCTCGATTTTCGGGAAGCGATCGCCTTGTATCAGCTTTTTTGGCATGGCGATTCTCCTGGTGGGACTCGGTGGGGATGACCGCCCTCCGTAGATGGGCGGGAGAGGACTAGTTCCGGGAGTTGACCCTCTGCTGCATCTGGAAGACCTTGCCCTCCGTCTTGATGGCGGGAGCGATGATCATCTCGGCCTGGTGCATGTCTTTGATGGTGAGGGCGCCGCACATGCCCATGGCCGTCCGCAGGGCCCCAACCAGGTTCATTGTCCCGTCGGCGACGGAGGAGGGGCCGAGAAGGATCTCCCTGAGAGAACCCCGGGTCCCGACCTTGATGCGGGTGCCCCTGGGGAGGTCGGGGTGGGGGCTGGCCATCCCCCAATTGTAGCCGCGTCCAGGGGCCTCGTAGGCCTGGGCCAGGGGCGTGCCAAGCATTATGGCGTCGGCCCCCGAGGCGATGGCCTTGCAGATGTCTCCGCCGGTCCTGAGGCCGCCGTCGGTGATGATGGCGACGTCGCGGCCCGTCCGGCGCACGTACTCCTCTCGGGCGGCGGCGCATTCCAGGGTGGCGGTGATCTGCGGTACCCCAATGCCCAGGACTTCCCGGCTGGTGCAGGCCGCGCCGGGCCCGACGCCCACCAGCAGGCCGGAGATTCCGGTCTCCATCAGCTCCAGGGCCGTATTGAACCCCACCGAGTTGCCGACTACTACGGGTATGGAGATCTGCTCGCACAACTCCTGGAAGATCAACCCCTTGTAGCTGCGGGACACGTGGCGTGCCGTGGTGACGGTGGACTGGACGACCAGGATGTCGGCGCCAGCCTCCACGGCTATGGGGGCGACCCGCTTGGTGTTCTGGGGAGTGACGGATACGGCGCAGACGGCGCCCCCGTCCTTGATGCGGGCGATGCAGGCGGCAATGGCCTGGTCCTTAAGCGGGGTGGAGTAGATCTTCTGGAAGAGGGGGGTGATCTCATCCTCGGTGGCCTGGGAAATCTGCTCCAGGATATCGTCGGGGTTTTCGTAGCGGCCATGAACGCCTTCGAGGTTGAGGACGCCAAGGCCGCCGAACTCGTGCATCTTGACGGCCATAGCCGGGTCTACGACCCCGTCCATGGCGGAGGCGATCAGGGGTAGGGCAAAAGTGTGCGGGCCGAGGGAGAAGGTGGTGTTGGCCAGCTCCGGGTTTATGGTGACCTCCCCCGGAACGATGGCGACTTCTTCGAACCCGTATGCCCTGCGTAATTCCTTGATCCTGGGAAGGTACATTTAGCCTCCGGTTTTGGTTAGCCTACACTAGGGCCTTGGCGGGGAATTGGAGGGAAATATAGCAACCGCATAGTCGCAAGT
Organism: Dehalococcoidia bacterium; assembly: GCA_012270635.1. The sequence continues at coordinate 6,070 of JAAXHX010000118.1, forward strand.
CAACGCGGGGTCGGGCGCCATCTCCATGCCCTAATTTTAGCAACTTTCGGCGAGGGTGGCGGGCGTCCGGCCCAAATATCCCGACCACCGCCCATACTTCCCTTCGACAGGCTCAGGATAAACTAGAGCCTCAGCATGAGCGGCCCCACGGGGATGGATGCCCGATCGGAGTCGGGAATGACGGGGGGGGTCCGGCTAGGGGGCCGGAATGACGGGGGAACCACCTCACCCTTCCCTTTCTGCGTATGACCCCCACTCACACCGCTCATCCTGAGCAGAGTCGAAGGGTCGAGCGGACGTATAGCGATGCTGGTCGCTTCAACGAGCCTTCCCCACTCCCCGCTCATACTTCCCTTCGACAGGCTCAGGATAAGCGGCCCCACAGGGATGGATGCCCGATCGGAGTCGGGAATGGCGGGGGAGGGTTCCGGCTAGGGGGCCGGAATGACGG
>JAAXHX010000118.1:6573-12203 GCA_012270635.1 Dehalococcoidia bacterium
ATAGCGATGCTGGTCGCTTCAACGAGTCTTCCCCACTCCCCGCTCATACTTCCCTTCGACAGGCTCAGGATAAACTAGAGCCTCTGCATGAGCGGCCCCACCCCCCGTGGATAGGGGGAAGAGCGGGCTTTTACTTCTTCGGACGGGCGGTGTAGTCCCCGAAGGGGCCGTCCCGCCAGAGGAGCGCAGCGCGGAGGCCCTCTTTTTCGGCCATCTCGCTGAACTTGCGCCGGGAGTTGGAGTAGTGAGTGATGGATACCGTGTCGAAGGCGAGTTGCTGAGCGACCGCGTGGCCCATGAGCCCCATGACCTTGTTGATGAGCGACTTGTGCGGGGCGAGGAGCTCCAGGGGTATGTTGGCGACACGCCCGGCGAGGCGGCGCACCTCGGCTTCCAGTTGGTCGGCAGGGACGGCCTGCATGATGAGGCCAATGCGCTCGGCGGTCTTGCCGTCGATGGGGTCGCCGGTCATCATCATGCGCTTTGCCCACTGGGGCCCGACCAAGTAGGTCCACATGTGGTTCTCAACCGACTCGATGCCCCGGACGTCGGGGAGGCCGAAGACGGCGTTCTCGGCGGCGATGATCATGTCGCAGTTGGTGGCCAGGTCGGTGGCGCCGGCGAGACAGTAGCCGTGCACCTGGGCGATGATGGGCTTGGACAGGTTCCAGAGCTTGCCCCACTGGAGGTTGGTCTTGCGGAAGCGCATCAGCTCGTTGTAGAGGTCCTCGGAGCCGTCTCCATGGGTGCCGGGGGAGATGTCATAGCCGGCGGAGAAGGCCCGACCCGCCGCCCTGAGTATTATGGAGCGCACCTCCGGGTCGGCCTCCGCTTCCTCGGCGGCAGCGACGATGTCGTCAATCAATCCCTCACTTAGGGCATTTAGCTTGTCGGGCCGGTTCATCGTTATGGTGGCGATGCGGCCATCGGTCTCGTACAGCACGTTTTCGTAGGGCAAAACTCACCTCCTGGTGCGGGCCTCAGCCCGCGATTGTGTAGATTCTAGTCCAGTTTATGGGATTCCAGTAAATTCGAGGGTCTGCTAACTAAGACGGGTGAGTGGCCCATCCCCAGATTCCTCGCGGGGCCTCGGAATGACAGGGAGACAAGGGTGGGTACATCGGGTGGTCAACCGGCTGCCGCCGCCCGTTTCCGGCGCTCCCGGATGCTGAAGGGGGTCTGGATGGGGCCGATGACCTCCCGGGCGAGGGTCTCCAGCTGGTCGAACCACATGCTGCCGGGACAGGCGGGTCTCATCACGAACTTGGTTGCGCCCCGTGCAATGTACTCCTGCACCCGGGCCCTGACCTCGTCCGGGTCCCCGATGGCGGAGATTTCGGACTCGGGAACATCGGGCCGGCCGTGGAGGTAGGGCCTGGCAATGTCGAGGTCCCGGTCCCGGTTGTCGGTGAAGAGGAAGGGGAGGTAGACGCCGAAATGGTCGTCGGGGACTTCCCTGCCGGCCTCGACGGCGTAGCTCTTTATCGCCTCGACGCCCTTCCCTGTCTCGTCAACGGTGATGCTGGACGACAGCCACCCGTCCCCGAGGGTCCCGGCCCGTTTCCAGGCCGCCCGGGACCGTCCACCGATCCAGATGGGCGGTCCCTCGGGCTGGGCGGGCTTGGGTGTAACCGAGACGTCCCGTATGGAGTAATACTCGCCCTCGAAGGTGACGCTGTCCTCCGTCCAGAGCCGCTTCATCAGGCGGATGGCCTCATCGGTGCGCCGCCCTCGTCCCTCTCTCTCGATGCCCGTGGCCCGGAAGTCGTCGGAGGTGGGCGGCCCGATGCCCACGGCGGGGAGCAGTCGCCCCCCGGAGAGCAGGTCCAGGGTCGCCAGCTCCTTGGCCAGGACCACGGGGTGGCGCACCGGAAGCACCAGGACGCTGGTGCCGAACATCATGTTCCGCATCCGGGAGGCCATGAAGGCCATGAACGTCACGGGCTCCAGCAGGTCGTCCCTGCCGGCGACGCGGTCGCTCAGCCAGATGGAGTCGATGTCCAGGGCCTCGCAGCGGTCGATGAAATCGAGTACGGAGGACGGGGTGATCGGGCCGAAGGGCCAGGCCCCAAGGCCGATCCCGATGCGCACCTTCAGGGGGTCGCCGTTGTTGGTGGAAGTCATGACGAGAGGGTTCCCAGGAAGATTATACATGACCCGAAAGTCGTCGCAGGCCGTCCCATATCTCTCGAGGCGAGACCTTTGCATAGGGGTGGAAATGCGGCGGGGGTAGAGAGGGGTCGTCCCCCTTCGGTCATTCCTGCGGAGGCAGGAATCCAAGGGTGGGGATGGGTTCCGGCTCGGGGGCCGGAATGACAGGAGAAAGGGGGGATTCTTCGAAAATGTCTCGACATTTGGCCCCTATATTGAGGGTAGTAAGGCCGCGGGGCACCCATCGGTGCGAGGCGGCCACCCGGTAGGAATGAAGTAAAATAGAGCGCAGGGCGCTGAAGGAGGAACCGTAGATGAAGGCCTTGATAAGCAGGATGTTGAAGAGGAAGCTGCTGGCGATACCCGTGGTGGCGGCGCTGGCCGCGGGGGCGGCTTTCGGGGGTGTGGTCCTCGCCCAGGGGGGCGAGGATGGCGAAAAGACCATGTCCAGGGTGGCCCAGATCCTGGAGATGGACGAGCAGCAGGTAACCGACGCCTTCCAGGATGCCGTGCGAACGAGCAGCGACGAAGCCGTGCAGGCAAAGCTCGACATGCTGGTCGAGAAGGAGCGTCTCACCCAGGAGCAAGCAGACGAGATCGAGGCGTGGTTCGATGATAGGCCGGAGGAGCTTAACGGCTTCGGAATGGGCAATGTCCGTGGCGCCGGGCCCGGGGTGGTGGCCCTGGCCGCCGAGACCCTCGGGGTCGAGGAAGAGATTGTTGCGGATGCTCTCTCCCAGGCCAAGACGGAGTTCAAGGACGAGAAGATACAGGAGCGCCTGGCCCTGGCGGTGGAAAGCGGAAAGCTGACCCAGGAGCAGGCCGACGCTATCGCGGAACGGCTGGCAAACGCCGGACCCGGGAAATGGCGTGAGCACGCAGGGAAGGGTCGGTGGTTCGGTGAAGGCCGGTTCGACAGGGACGGCCGGGGTGAATGGAAGTTGGGTGAGCGCTGGTTCGACAAGAACGATGATGATGACCATGACAGGGATGACGACTAGGACTTAGTCCAGAAGCGGGCAAGTGTATACTCGGGGTGAGGCGGGGTCACGCCTCACCCCGAGTAGCTTTGTCATATAGGACTGGCTATAGGGGGCATGGCCATGCCCAGCAAGATACTGGTGATCGAGGACGACCCCAGCGCGGCGGAGTTGGCGCGTCTGTACCTGGCCAACGACGGCCATAAAGTGCTCACGGCCCTGGATGGCGCCGAAGGGTTGCGCCTGGCCCTGGACGAGGCCCCGGACCTGGTAGTTCTCGACCTCATGCTCCCCAGGATGGACGGCATCACCCTCTGCCGCCGGGTGCGCGAGACCTCCCAGGTCCCCATCCTCATGCTCACCGCACGGGTGGAGGAGGAAGACCGCCTGCTGGGCCTCGACTCCGGCGCCGACGATTACGTGACCAAGCCCTTCAGCCCCCGCGAGCTGGCCGCCCGAGTCCGCGCTATCCTGCGCCGCACCGCCCGCGACGCCCTGGACCGCGGCCCCAGCGAAGTTGAGGCCGCCGGGGTCAGGGCCGACGTGCGCAAGCGCACCGCCTGGGTGGACGACAGCCCCGTGGGCTTGACGCGTACCGAGTTCCGCATCCTTGTCATGTTCCTGAGGGAACCCGGCCGCACCTTCTCCCGCGACCAGATCATCGAGACGGTGTACGGATACGACTTCGAGGGCTACGACCGGGCGATAGACTCGCAGGTCTACAACCTGCGGCGAAAGCTGGGCAAGGGATACATCCGCTCGGTCTACGGCGAAGGGTACAGGTTCGACGATGGCTAGGCTGCGGAGACTCGCTTCGAGCCTCCAGTTCCGGCTGGTGGCCGGGTTTGCCCTCATCCTCTCGGCGGCCCTGCTTTCCGTAAGCTGGTACGTCAGCGCGGAGTCGGCCCGAGAAGCGGAACGGAGCGAGGAGCTGAGGTGGGAGGTGCGGGCCGAACGGGCCCGGGCGGCCCTGGACGAATACTTCGCCGAGAGAAAGGCGTGGCACGACGTCCAGTCCACGGTCGAAGGCCTGGGGAAGCTGCTGGGCGCTCGCATACTGGTGCGGGACGCCGAGGGCAGGATCGTCGCCGACTCCCATGTGTGGCTGCGCCCGCCGCCCGGGGCAGCGAGGCCCGTCTGGCTGGTCTCGGGGGACGGTACCAGGATCGGAAGCGTGGACCTGCTCTCCATTCGCTCCCTGCTGGAGGAGCACAGCCTGGAGCCCGAGGAGTCGGAGCTGGCGCACCGTATGAGCGAGACCCTTCTGTGGGCGGGCCTGGCCGCGGGCGGCGTCGGGATATTGGCCGTGGGGCTCATAGCTCGCAGGGCGCTTTCGCCGGTGCGGGCCCTGTCGGCGGCCGCGGAGCGGCTGGGGCGCGGGGACCTAGGCCAGAGGGTGAAACCCTCCGGTGGGGACGAGGTGGGAAGGCTGGGCCATGCCTTCAACCGCATGGCGTCCCAGTTGGAGGAAGCGGAGCGTCAGCGTCGGGCCCTGCTGGCAGACGTGGCCCACGAACTGAGAACGCCGTTGAGCAACATAGGGGGCTACGTGGAGGCGATGCGGGACGGGCTGGCGGAGCCCAATGCCGCGACTCTGGACATCGTGCGGCGGCAGGTGGCCCAGCTGACCCGGCTGGTCGAGGACCTGCGCCTCCTCACCCTGGCCGAGTCCGGGGCCCTGAAGTTCGAACCGCGGGCCGAGAGCGTGCAGGCCCTCATTGCGTCGGTGGCAGAGGCGTTCACGCCGCGGACTTCGGCCAAGGGGCTCTCGCTTCGGGTTGAGGCCCCCGCCGAGGTCCCGCCGGCGCTGATGGACAGGGGCCGGACGGAGCAGGTGCTGCACAACCTGGTCGAGAATGCGGTAACGCATACCCCGGAGGGTGGCAGTGTCACTGTGGCTGCGGCCGTTGGGGAGGAAGGGCACGTCCGGGTATCCGTGCGGGACACGGGGCCGGGACTGTCCCCGGATGCCCTCGAATCGGTGTTCGAACGGTTCTACCGTGAGGACCCTTCAAGGTCACGGGTCACGGGGGGCGCGGGCCTGGGGCTGACCATCGCCCGGCAGCTCATAGAGTCCCAGGGCGGGCGCATCTGGGCCGAAAGCGAGCCGGGGCAGGGCGGCACGTTCACATTCGAGCTACCCTCCGCCGCCGCCCGTACATAACCGCCTGGGGAAGTTGGTAGAATGGCCCCAGGCCTTCTTTAGACTCCAACAGGCCCGTTTTCGGGGGCGGTTGTGTCAAGTGCGTCAGCCAAAATCCTACGAGCTGCAGCGCCAGTCCTGTTGCTCGCGACGGTCATCGGGGCGGCGGGGTGCGGGGCCGGGTCCCCGACGCCCGCGCCGGAACCAACGCCAACCCCAGCGCCGGCTACGCCGACTATAGTCGAGATCGGCGTAAGGGAAGGCTCGGGCCTCGTGGCGGGGGGCGCCGGGCTGGCCGTGCCGCCGGGCTTCGGGGCCAACGTGTTCTTTCTCGGGCTCTCCAGCCCGACCAGCAT
>JAAXHX010000119.1 GCA_012270635.1 Dehalococcoidia bacterium
GAACCCTCGATCTCCAGGGCCACAACCTGGCGCCTTAACCGCTAGGCTACGCTCACCATCAGCCGGAACGCGTGCCGGATTCTAGCATCGGGCATTTGGAGGGTCAAGGAAAAACGGCGGGCCGGGGGACGGTTCGGATGCCGATTTGGGGTTCCTGGAACAAGTAAAAATCGAGGGCTATCCGGGAATATCTTCACGATGCGCCAACAGGTCGGGGCGGCGACGCTTGGTCTCGAGGAGCGATTGCTCCTTGCGCCAGGACTCGATGCGCGCGTGGTGCCCCGAAAGGAGGACCTCCGGCACCGTCCACCCCCGAAACTCGGGGGGGCGGGTGTACTGGGGGTACTGGAGCAGCCCGCCGGTGTGGGACTCCCGGGAGGCGGACTCCCCGGAGCCCAGGACCCCGGGCGCGAGCCGTGCCACGCAGTCCACGAGCACCATGGCCGCCAGCTCGCCGCCGGTGAGCACGTAGTCCCCTATGCTTATCTCGTCCGTCGCGAGATGGTCGATGATCCTCTGGTCCACGCCCTCGTAGTGTCCGCAGAGCAGGACTATGTCGGCGTACTGGGTCAGCTCCCGGGCCACTTCCTGGCTGAGCAGCCGACCCTTGGGGTTGAGCATTATCACGGGGACCGGGCGGGGCGTGGGTTGCGCTCCCCGGATACGGGCAAGCTGGGTCTCGACGGCTTTGAAGACCGGCTCGGGCTTCATCACCATGCCTGGCCCCCCTCCGTACGCGTAGTCATCGACGATCCTGTGCCTGTCCTCCGTGTAGTCCCGGATATCGTGCAGGTGAACGTTGATCAGGCCCTTCTCCCGCGCCCGCTTGATTATGCTTTCGCTGAGGGGACCGTGGAACATGGCGGGGAACAGGGTGAAGACGTGAAAGTTCATCGCGCGGGCCTGGACTAGGGGTGAGCGGTGTCGCCCTTGAGCAGGGTGAGGGCGTGAGACAGTACGGGGGATATAGCGTCCAGGCATTCCCGGACCGCCTTTGGGCTTCCCGGCAGATTGACTATGAGGCACGATCCCCTGGCCCCCGCCGCCTGGCGGCTGATCATGCCCATGGGCGTCTTTTCCAGGCTGGTCAGGCGCATGGCCTCGGGTATCCCCGGGGCCTCCCGCTCTATGACGGCCAGGGTCGCCTCGGGGGTGACGTCCCGGGGCCCGAGTCCCGTGCCGCCGGTGGTGAGAATAAGGTCCACCTCGCCGCTGTCAGCCCACTCCCGCAGGGTGTCGGCTATCCGTTCCCGGTCGTCGGGCACGAGGATGTACCTGGCCGGGGTCATGCCCAGTCCGGCCACCATCTCCTTGATCAGGGGGCCGCTTGTGTCCTCCCTCAGGCCCTGGGCGCCGAGGTCGCTGCTGGTCAGAATGCCTACGTTGAATGGGGGCATGGGTGTCGCTCTCCGGCGGTCATGATATCACGCGCAAAACCGGCCGGAGATGCGTTGACAGCGAGTCTTAGGGTGTTAGAATGTGGGGACTAGTGGGGAAAAGTGGGCGATAATCGATGTTTCTTGGAGAGTACGAATATCGCCTGGACCAGAAAGGGCGCGTGGCGATTCCGCCCAGGGCTCGAGGCGATTTCAGTGACGGCATTGTCGTGACCCGTGGCTACGACAACTGCATAGTTGCCTACACCACGATGACCTGGGACCGGCTGGCGGAGGAGTACGCCTCGCTCCCGGGCGCCGACCGCGGGGCAAGGCTGGTGAACCGGCTGGTCTTTTCCAGCGCCTTCCGGCTGACGCTGGACCGTCTGGGCAGGCTCGGCCTGCCGGCTCCTCTGCGGGAGTACGCCCAGATCGACGAGGAGGTGGTGGTGGCGGGCGTGGGCAGGCACCTGGAGATATGGAGCAAGGAGCTTTGGGCCCGGGAGCGGGAGATGATGGAGGAGAAGGCCTCCGAGATAGCCCAGGAGCTGATCGGCGGGCCTTCAGGCAAATGAGCAGCGGTCTTTTTGTAGATGAATGAATACCGACACCAACCCGTCATGACGGCGGAAGCGCTGGAGGGGCTGAAGGTCAGGCCCGGAGGCACGTATCTCGATGCAACGATGGGCGAGGGAGGCCACTCGGGCCCGATGGTCGAGGCCTGCCTGCCCGGGGGCCGGGTGCTGGGCCTGGACGCGGACCCGTCCGTGGTCTCGATAGCGGCGCAGCGCCTGGAGCGCTTCCGCGGCTCGTTCGAGGCCCGGGCGGGGAACTATGCGGACTTGAAGTGCATAGCGGCGGACGCCAGGCTCCGGGAGTTGAACGGAGCGCTGTTTGACCTCGGGTTTTCGTCCCGGCAGATCGACGATCCGGCCCGGGGCTTTAGCTTCCAGGGCGACGGGCCCCTGGACATGAGGTTCGACACGAGACAGGCGCTGACGGCAGACGAAATCGTCAACGCCTGGCCGGAGGCGGACCTGGCCCAGACCATCCGGGACTACGGGGAAGAACCCAGGGCCCGGAGGATAGCGGCGGCCATTGTCAGGGGTCGTCCCGTGAAGTCGACGGTTGGCCTGGCGGCCATTGTTTCTAAGGCGTCGGGTGGGGGACGGCGCAGGATCCACCCGGCTACGCGGACTTTCCAGGCCCTCCGTATGAGGGTGAATCGAGAGTTGGACAACCTGGGTGTGGGACTGGAAGGCGCCGTGGACCTGCTGGCGGAGGGAGGAAGGCTGGTGGTTATCACCTACCACTCCCTGGAAGCGGCTCTCGTGAAGGCGTTCCTGCGTCGGGAGTCGGGTGGGTGCGTCTGCCCCGCCGAGCAGCCCGTGTGCACGTGCGGAAGGGTCAGACGAATGAGACGGATCACGCGGAAAGCCATCGCCCCCGGCATGGAGGAGGTGACGGGCAATCCCAGGGCCCGAAGCGCGAGGCTAAGGGTGGGGGAGCGAGTCTAGGCCACGGTGTTGGTGAGCGGATGACGCCGGTCCCGTAAAGGGCGTCCTAAAGCAGGATGCGAAAGGGGAAAATAGATGATCAGGAAGTCGAGACATCTCAACCTTGCCAAGGTGAAGATCATAGGGGTCGGGGGTGGGGGGTGCAACGCCGTGTCCAGGATGGCGCTGGCCAAGGCGAAGAACGTGGAGCTGGCGTGCATCAACACGGACGCCCAGGCCCTGGACTTGATGCAGGCGCCCAACCGTCTCTGCATCGGCCCGGCCACGACCAACGGCCTGGGCAGCGGCGGAGACCCGAGCATGGGCTGGAAGGCGGCGGAGGAGAGCAGGGAGGAGATAGAAGATCTGGTGGGGGACGCGGACATGGTCTTCGTGGCGGGGGGTATGGGGGGAGGCACCGGCACGGGCGCCGCGCCCATAGTCGCCGAGCTGGCCCGGGAGGCGGGTGCCCTGACCGTGGGGGTAGTCACCAAGCCCTTCTCCTTCGAGGGCAAGTCCCGAATGAGCATCGCGGAAGAGGGGCTACAGCTGCTCGTGGAGCACGTCGACACCCTGATCACCATCGACAACAACCGCCTTCTGGACGCCTGCGAATACGACCTGCCCATGTCCGATGCCTTTGGCATGGTGGACGACGTCCTGGCTCAGGGCGTGCACGCCATATCCGACATAATCAACGTCCCGGGCGAGATCAACGTGGACTTCGCCGACGTTCGCAACGTGATGCAGGACGGCGGTCATTCCCTCATGGCCATCGGCACGGGCGAGGGGGAGGACCGCATGATAAAGGCCACCACCCAGGCCCTCTCATCGCCCCTGCTCGAATCGTCTTTCCAGGGGGCCACGGGCGTGCTCCTGAACATAAGCGGTGGGGACGACCTGACCCTCGGCGAGACCAACAGGGCGGCCGAGCTGCTGGGCCGGGCCTCCAACCCCGACGCGCTGGTCATCTTCGGCGTAGTCCGGGACAAAGAGCTGGAGGGCAGGGTCCGCATAACACTCATAGCCACGGGGCTGGAGATGGGAGACATGGGCGAGGACCTGCCGAAGGGTCGGGTGATCACCTCCCGGGCCCGGGAGGCGCCTCCCGCATTGCGCGAACGGGCCAATGGGCGGGGAAACGGCCTGAGAAGGGGCAGGAACGGGTCGCGCTTCGGTGGGTTGTTCAAACGGCGTCCCGGGACCCGGATGTCCAACGCGTTCCGCTAGGCTGCCTTTGACCAGATTCAGAATTCGGTCAAAAAATTTGCTGAAAAATTGCACCATCCAATGCTTGACAACGCTAATATGTAGTAGTAACGTAAGTCGGCAACACCATATCTTGTGGTGTTGTGAACCTTAACGTTTCCCTACCGGCGAGGGTGTAAGCATTGAGATGTCCCTTCTGTGACTTCGAAGATTCGAAAGTCATCGACTCCAGGACCGTGGAGAACGCAGTGCGACGGCGGCGGCAATGCCTCCGTTGCGGGCTCCGCTACACCACCCTGGAACGGGTCCAGGGCGCCGTCCTCACCCTGATCAAGGGGGACGGGCGTCGGGAGCTCTTCAACCGCTCCAAGCTCGCGTCCGGCCTCCACAAGGCCTGTGCCAAGAGACCCCTGCCCCTTGGCTCCATTGAGAAGATGGTCGACGAGATCGAGGAGGAGCTCCAGAAGCTGGGCAAAGCTGAAGTGCCGACGGGCATCATAGGCGAAATGGTGATGACCCGGCTGAGGGCCCTGGACCGCGTGGCCTACATCAGGTTCGCCAGCGTATACCGCGACTTCGCGGACGTGGAGACCTTCAAGGAAGAGGTGGACTCCCTGCTGAGCTCCCCCGGCAACGCGGAAGCGCCCTCGGCGCAGCTGCCTATGTTCATGGAAGCGGGACGTCGGGCGATGGCCGGTAGGAAGGCCGCTCACCATCGAAAGGGCGGAGAATAGGCAGCCGATGAAGCTAATGAAAGTGAAGGCGCCGCGGGACAGCTACGTGGTCGCCAGCAGGAACGGGGTGCGGATCTCCAGACCGGGGAACGGCCCGGTTGGAGACGACCCGGAAGCCTTGGGCCGGGAGTCGGAGCTGGAGGCTTTCGAGGCGATGCGGGACTCGGGGGTTCCACCGAGCCCGGCCTCGAACCCCGAACCCGGCTGAAAGGATGAGCATACAACGCAAGACCGCTCGGCCAGTGCGTAGATTGAGCAATCAGCCCGCCTCACGGAGGCGGGCCTAGAAAAGAAGACCCGGCGCAAATGAAGAACGTAGAAATTCAGACAACCGTTTACTCCCGGATGGTTCGAGGCCTCACCCTCGAGATCGCCGAAAGCTTCGGCGATAAACTGCCCCTGGTATCGGATAACGGCATTGCCGTCCTCAACCGTCGGTACCTGGTCAAGGACATGGAGGGGCAGCCTGTCGAAGTGCCGGAGAACCTCTACCGGCGGGTGGCGAGAAACATAGCCGAGGGAGACGTCAAGTACGGCGCCTCCGTCTCGGAGGCCGAGGAGCTTGCGGAGCGGTTCTATCAACTCATGGCTCGGAACCGGTTCATGCCCAACTCCCCAACCCTGATGAACGCCGGGCGGGAGTTGCAGCAGCTTTCGGCTTGCTTCGTGCTGGCCGTGCCGGACTCCATAGACGGGATATTTGAAGCCGCAAAGCACACTGCGGTCATTCACAAGAGCGGGGGCGGGACGGGCTTCGCCTTCTCCAACCTCAGGCCCGAGAGCGATAGGGTCGGGTCCACGGGCGGCGTGGCCAGCGGCCCCGTCTCCTTCATCCGCATCTTCGACACCGCCACGGACGTGGTCAAGCAGGGCGGGACCCGGCGGGGGGCCAACATGGGCATCCTCGACGTGAGCCATCCCGACGTCCTCAAGTTCATCCACTCCAAGGACGACGACGCGTCGCTGCAGAACTTCAACATCTCCGTGGCCGTGACCGAGCGCTTCATGCAGTCGGTGGAGACCGGCGGCAGGCACGAACTGGTCAACCCCAACACCAGGGAGAAGGTGAGCTCGCTAGACGCCAAGCCTCTGTTCGACGAGATGGTGGAGAGCGCCTGGAAGACCGGCGACCCCGGCATCATCTTCATTGACCGCATGAACGACGCGCACTCCAATCCCGTGCCCAAGAGGGGGCCCATCCAGGCCACCAACCCCTGCGGCGAGCAGCCCCTCTACTCCTACGATTCGTGCAACCTGGGCTCCATCAACCTGGCGAAGTTCGTGGTGGAGACGGACCAGGGCCCGACGGTGGACTGGGATCAACTGGATGAGGTGGTCGAGACCTCCGTCCGGTTCCTGGACAACGTCGTCACCATGAACAACTACCCCATCCCGGAGATCGAGGAGACTTCCACCAGCATCCGGCGGATAGGCCTCGGCGTCATGGGATGGGCCGACATGCTCATCCTGATGGGCATCCCCTACGACTCGCAGGGGGCCCTGGACCTGGGTGAGCGGGTTATGAGGTTCATCGACGAAAAGGCGTCCGCGGCGTCGGAGCGGCTGGCGGCGGAGCGGGGCAGCTTCCCGGACTGGGGGGACTCGGCGTACGGGCCCGAGGGGACGCTGGGCCCGAGGCCCATGCGCAACTCGACCAGGACCACCATCGCCCCGACGGGGACCATCAGCATCATCGCCAACTGCTCCAGCGGCATCGAGCCGCTGTTCGCCCTGAGCTATGTCAGGCACGTGATGGACAACGCCCGGCTGGTGGAGGTCAACCCGTATTTCGAGGCGGTGGCCCGTCGGGAGGGCTTCTACAGCCCCGAGCTTATGGAAAAGCTGGCGGACCACGGGAGCGCGCAGGGCATGGAAGAGGTGCCCCAGTGGGTGCAGGAACTCTTCGTCACCTCCCACGACATCAGCCCCGAGTGGCACGTGAAGATGCAGGCCGCCTTCCAGAAATACACCGACAACGCCGTTTCCAAGACGGTCAACTTCGCCAACAACGCCACTATCGAAGACGTGCGCAAGGTCTACATGCTGGCCTACCGGGAGGGCTGCAAAGGCGTAACCATCTACCGGGACGGCAGCAAGAGCAGGCAGGTGTTGAACACGGGCCAGACGGAGAAGGCCCGCAGTACCGAGGAGCCCGCGGCCGCCACCCCGACCCCAAGGCGCAGGCCCTCCAAGGTGCAGGGCATTACCGAGAAAGTCCACACCGGCCACGGCAACATGTACGTGACCGTCAATTTCGATGAAGAGCAGAGCCCCTTCGAGGTGTTCTCCAACCTGGGTAAGGCCGGGGGCTGCGACTCGGCGCAGTTGGAGGCCATTTCTCGGTTGACGTCCCTGGCCCTGCGCTCGGGCATCGAGGCGCAGGACGTGATCGATCAGATGAGGGGCATAACCTGCTGCCCGGCGTGGAACGAAGGAGAGCTGGTGAAGTCGGGCCCCGACGCGGTGGCCCTTGTGCTGTCGCGGCACCTGCGGGAACACGAGGCTTGGCTGGAGACCGCGGGCCCGGCGGTGGTAAGCGCGCAGATCCCGCTGCCCCAGATCGAAAAGAACGGAAACGGGAATGGAAAGACGGCCCACTCGGGCCGATGCCCGGAATGCAACGGACACATGGTCTTCCAGGAAGGTTGTGTGACGTGCTACGGGTGTGGATACAACAAATGCGGCTAAAATCCTAATATCAGATTAAGGCAGGCGGGGAGAACGCTCCCCCAGAACGCGGCCCGAGCCATCGGGCCTATCTCCCTCCTGCCGGTACCCCGGTGCGCTGTTCCTCCCAGCGCACACCACCTCGGGCACCCTTGGGCGCCACCTCCCCCCAGGGTGCCCACACTTTTGCCCTTCGTCCCGGCCCGAACGGGCACGAGTGATATAATCTACTATGCAGCTTACGGCCACGCAAGGCCCGCGGCTGCGACGTTCTATCAAGGAGGCCCGATATAAAACTGTCTTTCATCGGCGGCGGGATCATGGCGGAGGCCATAGTCCGCGGCGTCATAGAACGGGGGGTGGCGGAGGCTCCCGACATCCTCGTCAGCGAACCCCTGAAGCCTCGACGCGACGCCCTGGCCAAGACCTACGGCGTCGCTACCATGAACGACAACCTCTCGGCCCTGGACGGCCCCGAGGCGGTGGTGCTGGCGGTTAAGCCCCAGGTCATGCCCCACGTGCTGGAGCAACTGAATGGCCGCATCGGGGCCCGGCAGGTGGTGGTCTCCATAGCCGCGGGGGTCAAGCTCGACACCCTTCGCACGGGACTGGGCCACGACGTTCTGGTCCGGGCAATGCCCAACACCCCCGCCCAGATAGGGCGCGGGATCACCATGTGGACCACCGCCGACGGAACGGGCGCCGAGGCGCGGGAGGCGGGGGCGAAGGTGCTGCAGGCCCTGGGCGAGGAGATCTACGTAGAAGACGAGAAATACCTGGACATGGCCACCGCCCTCAGCGGAGGGGGACCGGCCTACACCTTCCTGTTCATAGAGTCGCTGATAGACGCTGGCGTGCACGTCGGATTGTCCAGGGACGTCTCCGAACAGCTGGCGCTGGAGACCGTGTTGGGCTCGGCGCTGCTGTACAGGGAGTCGGGGGCCCATGCTGCGGCCCTCAAGAACATGGTCACGTCGCCCGGTGGCACGACGGCCGAGGC
>JAAXHX010000120.1 GCA_012270635.1 Dehalococcoidia bacterium
CCCTTCAGCATCTGCGCCAGTCCCGCCTTTACTCTCCATGTCCCCTTGTCCATCTTATCCCCTCCTTGGTCCTTTCCGGTGGGAATCCGTCAGGTCTGAAATTTTCATTGGGAAAACGGAAGATATTCTATCATAAAGCCGCTTGGGTGAACGATAATCCCGACAGCCCTACACCCCTAGACCCTGGCCGCTCCCACGATGCAGGACACGGCGTCTATCCCCTGCTGCTCCATGTAATCCCTCAGGCCCTGGGCCACCTCTACGCAGGCACTGGGGTTGGTGAAATTGGCCGTTCCGACTTGGACGGCAGTGGCCCCGGCCATTATGAATTCCAGAGCATCCTGGGCGTTGGCGATGCCCCCCATCCCGACCACGGGCACATCCACCGCGCCCGCGGCCTTGTAGACCATGGCCAGGGCCAACGGTTTGATGGCCGGGCCCGATAGGCCGCCCGTCACAGTGCTGAGAGCGGGCCGGCGTTTGAACACGTCTATGGAAAGGCCGACGTAGGTGTTGACCAGGGAGATGCAGTCCGCCCCGCTGTCCACGACGGCCCTGGATATCTCGGTGATATCGGTGACGTTGGGGGTGAGCTTGACCATGACCGGCAGGGACGTGGCCCGTTTCACGGTCTCGGTGACCAGGGCCGCCGCCCGGGCGTCGACGCCGAACTCCAGGCCTCCCCGCTCCACGTTCGGGCAGCCGATGTTGACCTCCAGGCCGCTTATACCCGGCCGGCCATCCAGTATCCGGGCAATCTCACCGAACTCCGCTACGGTATCGCCCGATATGTTGGCTATGACTTTGAGGGACCACCCGGCCCACATGGGTGCCAGGGTTTCGGCCGCGGCCTCCGCCCCGACGTTCTGCAGACCGATGGTGTTGAGAAGCCCCGCAGTCGTCTCGGCCAGGCGGGGCTGGAGGTTGCCGGCGCGCGGGTATCGAGTGATCCCCTTGCACACTATCGCCCCAATTAGGGCGAGGTCCGAGACCCGGCTCAACTCCTTGCCGTAGGCCACGGTGCCGGAGGCCCCGATCACGGGGTTGCCAATGACCAAGCCCCGCGGATGCAGGGGGGCCAGGTTGACCGAAAGGTCCCGTTTTACGGCCGTGCTCATCTAGTTGTCGGAGAACCCGTTGGTGAAGCCGAAGGAGTCGAAGAAGTCCTGACCGTCGTCCATGCTCGGCGGCATGGGCAGCCCCTCGCCCAGTTCGGGCAAGGGCTCTTTCTCCAGTTCCAGGAGCTCCGGTATGTTGAGTCGGGCCGGGATGAGCCGCCCGATGATCACGTTCTCCTTGAGGCCCAGCAGGTGGTCTTTGCTGCCCCTGAGCGCGGCCTCGGTCAGTATCTTGGTCGTCTCCTGGAAGGAGGCCGCGGCCAGGAAGCTGTCGGTGTTCAGGGAGGCCTTGGTAACCCCCAGCAGTATCGGGTGGGCTATGGCGGGTTCGCCGCCCTCAGCGAGGACCTTGGCGTTGTTCTCGTGGTAGACCAGCCGGTCGACAAGCTCGCCCGGAAGGAGTTGGGTGTCTCCCTGGGAGTCGATCCTGACCTTCCTAAGCATCTGCCTGACTATGACCTCGATGTGCTTGTCGTTGATGTTGACGCCCTGGGACTTGTAGACTTTCTGCACCTCCCGCACCAGGTATTGCTGCACGGCGTCGGTGCCCATTATTCTCAGGATGTCCTGGGGGTTGATGGGGCCCTCGGTAAGCTGCTGACCGGCGGAGACCGCTTCGCCCTCTTCCACCAGCAGCCTCGTGGTCGCGGGCACGGGGTACTCCCGACGGTCCTGCTCTTCGTAGGTAACCACTATCCGGCCCTCTTCAAGCTCTACCATGCCGGGCGTCCGGGCGAGGATGACCTTGTCCGGCAGGACGGTTTCGGGGTCGTCCTCCGAATGCTGGCCCGCCAGCGCCATCTCCGCCTCCACGTGCTGCCCCGACTGCACGAGGGGCTTGTAACCCTCCGGCAGCGGGTATTCTTCCGTGTATTGCTCGGTGCTGACGGTGACTATCTTGCGGGTCTCTTCGTCCTGCTCTACCTGGACCACGCTGTCCATCTCCGCAAGGATGGACAGTCCCTTCGGGGCCCGGACCTCGAACAACTCCTCCACCCTGGGGAGTCCACTGGTTATGTCCATGCCGCCTGCCACGCCGCCGGTGTGGAACGTTCTCATGGTCAGCTGCGTCCCCGGCTCGCCGATGCTCTGGGCGGCTATCACCCCCACGGCTTCGCCTATCTCCACCGTCTCGCCCCTGGCGGGGCTCCAGCCGTAGCAGATCTTGCACAGGCCCCGCTTGGCCTCGCAGCCGAGGGGCGAGCGCACGAATACACGGAGCACCCCTGCGTCCTCGATCTCCTTGGCCGTCTTTTCGTCCACTTCGACGCCCGCGTCTATTATCAATTCCTGGGTCTCGGGGTGGTGGACGGGAGCAGCAGTGTAGCGGGACACGATCCATTCGGAGAGCGAGCCGAGGATGGCCGTTTCGGGATCGTAGTTTATCCATATCCCGGACGTTGTCTCGCAGTCCTCTTCCGTGATGATCACCTCCTGGGCAACGTCGATCAGGCGCCGGGTCAGGTAGCCGCTGTCCGCCGTGCGGAGGGCCGTGTCGGCCAGTCCCTTCCGGGCCCCGTGGGTGGAGATGAAGTACTCCAGGACCGTGAGACCCTCCTTGAAGCTGGAGCGGATGGGCAGGTCCATGATGCGGCCCCGGGGGTCGGTCATCAGGCCTCTCATGCCGGCCATCTGCTTCACCTGGGAGATATTACCTTTGGCTCCCGAGTCGGCCATCATGTAGATGGAGCCGTAGGAGGGCAGGACTTCCTGGATTATCTCCTGGACCCGGGAGTCGGCCTCGCTCCAGACCTCCACGGAGTTCTTGTAGAGCTCCTCTTCAGTGATCAGGCCCATGTCATACTGGGCCTTTTCCTCGGCGATCCGCTCGTCGGCCTCGCTGAGGACCTGGGCCTTGGCGTCGGGGACCTTCAGGTCAGTGGCGGCGATGCTCATGCCGGAGGTGGTGGCGAAGCTGAACCCGAGCCGCTTGATGTCGTCCAGCACGGTAGCCGTGGCCTCGGAGCCTATGAGCTGGTAGCACTCGGCGACGATCTCCTTCAGGACCTTCCTGTCGACAATCTCGTTGCGGAACTCTATCTCCTCGGGCAGGATGTCGTTGAACATGACCCGACCCACGGTGGTGACGAGCCGCTCCCCGTTGCCTTGGGACACCTCTATCTCCTCGTGGAGCTGGATCTGGGCCAGGTCGTAGGCTAGCCTGGTGTCCTCCCGGCTGCGGAACAGCTTTCGCTCTCCTTCGGGCACGGCCTTGAGCAGGGTCATGTAGTAGCACCCGAGGACGATGTCCAGGGTGGGGGCGGTGATCGGTTCCCGGGAGCTGGGGGACAGCATGTTCTTGGTGCTGAGCATGGCGTGCTCGGCCTCTATCACCGCGGCCCGGGACAGGGGCAGGTGCACGGCCATCTGGTCGCCGTCGAAGTCTGCGTTGAAGGCCGTGCAGACCAGCGGGTGGAGCTGGATGGCGCTTCCGTCTATCAGCACGGGCCAGAAGGCCTGTATCCCGAGCCTGTGCAGGGTCGGGGCGCGGTTCAGGAGCACGGGTCTCTCTTTGGTCACCTCTTCCAGAACGTCCCAGACCTCGGGCCTGGTGCGTTCCACCATGCGCTTGGCGCTCTTTATATTGTGGGAAAGGCCCTTCATCACCAGGCGCTGCATCACGAAGGGCTTGAAGAGTTCCAGGGCCATCCTCTTGGGCAGGCCGCACTGGTCCAGCCTCAGGTTCGGGCCCACGACGATTACGGAGCGGCCGCTGTAGTCCACCCTCTTGCCCAGCAGGTTCTGGCGGAACCTGCCCTGCTTGCCCCTGAGCATGTC
>JAAXHX010000121.1 GCA_012270635.1 Dehalococcoidia bacterium
ACTATCGCCTTCGACACCTGCCCGTTTTTCACCAGGATGCCCGGGTCTATCCGCAACGTATCCCGCGTTGCCCCGAACGCCACCCCGATGCCCGCGGTGTTGCCGACTATGGTCAGGCCCCGGGCCCCGTGGTCCCGCAGGGCCCGCAGCAGCAACATGGGCATCCCGCCCGGCCCGCCAAAGTGCCCGATGATCACCGTAGCGCCATCGGGAATGTCGGAGACCGCCTCGGCGAAGGTTACGAAGACCTTGTCCGTTCGGGACCTGCCCCGGAGCTTGGTCAGGGTCAAATCTGGACCTCTTTCAGCTTTTCGCTGACGTTCAGCCGGGCGCCGGTGGCGGCCTGCACGTCGTCGGCGCTGTAGCCCGGCGCCGTTTCCAGCAGCAGGAAACCCTCGTCCGTCACTTCCACTACGGCCAAGTCCGTCACTACCAGATTGACACATCGGACGCCGGTTAGCGGGTAGTTGCATTCCTCCACCAGCTTCGGCTCTCCCGACCTGGTGGTATGCTCCATCGCCACTATCAGCTTCCTGGCGCCTGTCACCAGTTCCATCGCCCCGCCGATGTTCCCTGAAGCCCGGCCTGGCAATATCCAGTTGGCCAGGTCGCCCCTCTCCGAGACCTGGAACCCGCCCAGCACCGTGACGTCCACGTGTCCGCCCCGGATCATGTTGAACGCGTCCGCCGAGTTGAAGAAAGAGATACCAGGCGCGGCCGTGATGAACTGCGTCCCCGCATTGATCAGGTTCGGGTCCCGCTCTTCCGGGCCTGCCAGGGGCCCGTATCCCAGGACACCGTTCTCCGAATGCAGCCACACCTTTCGGCCCTCCGGCAGGAAGTTGGAGCAGAGGGTCGGGATGCCGGCGCCCAGGTTGACCACGTCCCCGTCCCGGAACTCTCGGGCCACGCGGAGGGCTATGGTCGCCCTGTCCAGCTTCTGCTTCACTTCATCCAAATCCTGATCTTCGACTCCGGCAGGTGCACCACCCTTTGAACGTATACGCCCGGGGTCACGATCTCCTCCGGGTCCAGCTCCCCGATCTCCACTACCTCCTCCGCCTCGACTATCGTGATCCGGGCGGCCGCGGCCATTATAGGGTTGAAGTTGCGGGACGTGCCCCTGTACACCAGGTTGCCCATCCTGTCCGCCCTGGCCGCATGGACCAACGCGTAGTCTCCCCGCAAGGGCGATTCCAGGATGTACTCTTCGCCGTCGAAAATGCGCTTCTCCTTCCCCTCCTCGATGACCGTTCCCACTCCGACCCGCGTGTAGAAGCCCCCCAGCCCCGCGGCTGCGATTCTCATCCTTTCGGTCATCGTCCCCTGCGGCAACACCTCGACCGTCGCCTTTCCCTCGGCCAGCAGCCGTTCGAAGGGCGACGGGCTCGAGGGAGAAGGCGATACGGGGAACGACGATATTCCCTTTACCACCTGTCCGTTCTCCACCAACACCGCCACGTCGGCGAAGCCCCTCGGCCTGTCCACCTTGTCCGACGGAGGCCCCACCCCCATGCTGTTGCTCACGATGGTCAAGTCCTTCGCACCCTGGTCCCGGAGGGCAATGAGCAGGTGTCCCGGGTGCCCCCCGATGCTACTGAAGCCGCCGACCAGGACGGTCGCGCCATCGGGGATGTCGGCCACGGCGGACTTGGCGTCTGGGTATACTTTGTCTACAGGCATGGCGGCTCGATAGGAAGGGATTTTAGCACGCCGGTTGAGTCCGCGGAGCCATCAATGTGAGCTTGCCGTTGAGGGGTGAAGGGCATAATGGACCTTGCCGAGAAGGCGAACGGCGGCGCCCCCAGGACGGACCACGGGTTTGACACGGCCCCCCACCCCTCCCTACGATTACATCCGACCCCAGCATAACCCTTACCCAAAACCGTTGAGCCTGAAGGACCGCATCCGATGACCACCAAGATCGTAGACGCCGACAGCCACATCCTCGAACCGCCCGACCTCTGGGTCCGATACCTGGAACCCGAGCTCCGGGACCGGGCCATGTGCATAAAGACCGACGCCCAGGGCCTGGAATACCTGGAAGTCGATGGCAAACCCGCCTCGGGCGTGCGCGGTGGAATGCTCTCCAACATTGCCGGCTCGGGCCGCACGGACCTGGAGCATTTCCTCACCCCCGGCGCCGTCCCCTTCGAAGAAGCTCGCAGAATGGCCCTTCCCGCCGCCGACCCCGACGAACGGGTCAAGTGGCTCGACTCCGAAGGCTCCGACATGACTTTCCTCTATCCATCCATCGGCCTGGACTGGCCCCAGGACTGCCGGGACCCGATCCTCGCCGCCGCCTACACCCGGGCCTACAACAATTGGCTGCTGGATTTTTGCTCCGGGCATTCGGACCGGCTTCTGCCCATCGCCCACGTCTCCCTGCTCGACGTCGAGGAGGGAGTGAAGGAGCTTACCAGGGCCGAGTCCAGGGGCATGAAGGGCGCTTACCCGCCCGTGGTGCCCTTCAACGGCATCCCCTACGGCGAACCCCACTACGACCGCTTCTGGGGCGCCGCCGAGGACCTGGGAATTCCCATAAGCCTGCACGTGACCGGCAACGTCCACGGCGTCGGGGGAGACCTGTACCCCCGCTCCTACACCGCACCCTTCTGGTGGTTCCTGGTCACCGACATGGGTGACGTCCTCATAGCCTTTACCAGCCTCTTCCAGGGCGGCCTCTTCGAACGCTTCCCGGAGCTCAAGATCGTGGTGGTGGAGGCAGGATCGGGGTGGCTCCCGTTCTGGCTCGAGAGGATGGACGGCCTGTTCGACAAGGTCGGGTTCACCACTCCCTTGACCCTGCGCCCCAGCGAATACTTCAAGCGCCAGTGCTGGATAGTGGTGGACCCCGACGAGACCACCGCCGCCTACACGATCAACTTCGTCGGGGCGGACCGCTTCCTCTGGGGATCCGACTACCCCCACACCGAGGGCGAAGCGGGCGCGTTGGATGAGCTGAAGGAAAATCTGGAGTCCTTGCCCCAGGACACCCAGGCCCGGGTCCTGGGCGACAACGCCGCCGAACTGTACCGCCTCGCGTAGAGCCGCTCTGTCCAACCCATGAACATCCTCATTTGCAGCGACGGCTTTCCGCACGTCGTCAGTTCCCTGCAAAAGTACCTACCGTCAGACGAGATCATTCCCTCCCCAATCCCCGACCTGCCTCGCCATCTGTCCCGCGCCGATGTCATCGTCCCGGCAATGCA
>JAAXHX010000122.1 GCA_012270635.1 Dehalococcoidia bacterium
CTGGGTTAGCGCTGGAGCCAGCGGAATTGCTGCTGACGGCGTTGGGCTTGAGGTGAGATTTCGACGTTGATCAGGGTCGAACCTTCCTGCTGGAAAGAGTCGTCGAGCGCTGCCTCCAGCTCTTCCGGGCTGCGACAGTAGTAGCCCTTGCCTCCGAAGGCCTCCATGATCATCTCGTAGTGCGCCATCGGTATCAGCTGACCCGGCGACAGCTCGCCCGGCCCGTATTCGTCCGGCAGCTCTGGTGCGCCGCCGCCGATGCCGTTGTTGTTGAAGATGATCCAGGTGATCGGCAGCTTGTGCCGCACCGCTGTCTCGACCTCGGTCGGGCCGAAGCCGAAGGCGGCGTCGCCCTCGAGCGCGATCACGCGCTTGCCCGGGTTGACCACCTGTGCGGCCAACGCGAAGCCGGGTCCGACGCCCATCGTGCCCCAGGTGCCCGCGTCGAGACGCTTGCGCGGCTCGTACGACTGGATCACCTGGCGGGCGATCGCCATCGTGTTCTCGCCCTCGGTCACGAAGACCGCGTCGCGCGGCATTCGGTCCTGGATCTCCTTGAGCGGGCGGTAGTAGTTCATCGGCGACTCGTCCGAGGAACTCCACTCAGCCTGCTCGGCCGCCTTGCGCTCGATCTCCGCGTTGATCGACGGGATCCACTCGCTGTTGTCCTCGAACTTCCAGGGCTGCTCGTCGAGGTACTCGTTGAGCTGACCCATCACGGCCTTGCCGTCGCCGACCAGGGCGACCTCAGTCGGGACGTTGGTGCCGATTTCCTCCGGCTCGATGTCGAGCTGGATGATGCGTACGTCCTCGCGGAAGCGGGGTGGCTTGCCGAAGTGGAGGATCCAGTTGAGGCGCGCGCCCAGCAGCACCACCAGATCGGCGTTGCGGAGCACGTGAGTGCGGGCGGCGGCGGCGTTGTTGGGCGCGTCGGCGGGGACGACGCCAGCCCCCATCGGCGTGGCCAGCCAGGGGATGCCGGTCTTGTCGACGAACTCCTGGACTTCCTGCTCGGCCTGGGACCAGGCCATGCCCTTGCCCACGATCACGAGCGGGTTCGAGGCAGATTTGAGCGCCTCGATCGCGGCCTCAACCGACTCGCTGGAGACGATTGGGCGCTGCGGTTCTTCGACGGCGGGAGCCCACTGCACGTCATCTTCGTCGGCGACTGCGTCGATAATGTCGCCGGGCAGGTCGAGGTAGACCGGGCCGGGACGCCCGTTGATTGCGGCGCGGGTGGCCTGGGCGATCAGACGCGGGATCAAGCGCACGTCGCGAGCCTGGTCAGACCACTTGACGAACGGGCGCGCAGCTTCAACCTGGGGGGCGTCCTGGAAGTCGCCCATCTGCGAAAGCGTGACGTTGGCGGCGCCGCCGATCAGGATCATCGGCCAGCAGTTGGCCTGAGCGTTGCCGAGCGCCGAGATCGCGTTGGTCATGCCTGGCCCGGAGACGACCAGCGCAGCTGACAGGTGCCCACGCATGTAAGCGGCGGCCTGAGCCGCATAGCCAGCAGCCTGCTCATGGCGAACGCCGACGAAGGGCATCCCCTCCTGCATCCAGGCAATCGAGATCGGGACCACGGGCACGCCGACAAGCCCAAACATCTCCTGGACGCCCTGGGTCTTCAACGACTTGGCGACAATCTGCGCGCCACTCAACTCAGCCATAGCGATGTGCTCCTCTTAGGTCTCAGGGTGAGGGGTTTCAGGCTACCCGATCGCAGTCTTGTGTGCCGTCTCTCGTTTCCCCCTCTGCGGGAAGACCCCCCTCTGTCGCTGCGCGACATCTCCCCCCGGAGGGGGGAGAGCGGAACCCGAAGGCGAGGGAGATGCTGGACCCTTCCCATCTCCCCCCTTTGGGGGGAGATGCCGCTCCCTTCCCCTCTCCCCCCCTTTGGGGGAGATGCCGCTCTCTTCCTCTCTCCCCCTCTGGGGAGATGCCGCTCCCTTTCCCCTCTCCCCCCTTTGGGGGGAGATGCCGTAGGCAGAGGGGGTCCGGGTTTGGCGCGATGGAGGTTGAGGGGTGTCTGGTTGGAGGGGCGGACCCCCCTCTGTCGCTGCGCGACATCTCCCCCCGAAGGGGGGAGAGGGGAACCCGCAGGCGGGGGAGAGAGAAGCTCCTTTTGAGAGGGAAGGGGGGAACCTTCATTCTCTCTCGGTTCGGGGAGGGCGTTTTATCAGTGCTTCGTGGATGGTGTCCAGGACTGCTTCGAGGTCGTTGAAGACTCGATAGCTTGGGAAGCGGAGCACCTGGAAACCCCGCGCTGTCATGTAGCG
>JAAXHX010000123.1 GCA_012270635.1 Dehalococcoidia bacterium
CCGAAGGACGAGGACGAGCTCCAGCACCTCCTCTACACCGCAGTCCAGCACAAGGGCCCGACGGCCCTGCGGTACCCGCGGGGCTCGGGATACGGCGTGCCCCTGGCGTCGGACCTGCGCCTCGTGGAGATAGGCACGGGCGAAGAGCTCAGGGAAGGCAAGGACCTGACCATCATCGCCATCGGCTCGATGGTGTATCCTGCACTGGATGCGGCGGATGCCCTGGCCGCCGAGGGCGTGGAATGCGCGGTCCTCAACGCCCGATTCATAAACCCGCTGGACGAGAAGCTGATACTCGACAGCGTCGCGAAGACGGGCCGGGCCGTCACCGTGGAAGAGCACATGATAAGCGGCGGCTTCGGGGCCCGGGCACTGGCGCTGATAGAAAAGGCGATGCCCAAGGGGGCGAAGGTCAAGACACTCGGGGTGCCTGACAGGTTCATCGAGCATGGGGTGAGGTCGGAACTGCTGGAGATGCTGGGGCTCACGGCGGAAGGCATCGCAGGTTCCATAAAAGAGAGCTTCCCCGAGCTGTTTTCGAAGGGCTCGAGGCAACGGACGATGGCGAAGACGGGGCGGAACGCCAACCCGTCCCGGTGAGGACTTTCCGGAGACTATGACGCTTCCCGCAGTCTTCGACACCTACAAGGAATCTCTCGACGCAACGCTGAGGTCGGCCTTTGAGGGCCGGGACCTGGGCATCTACCAGATGCAGCGCTATCACCTGGGCTGGATCGACGCCGAGGGTCGGCCCTCCAACGGGCAGGGCAAGGGACTCAGGCCCATGATGTGCCTCCTCGCGTGCCAGGCCGCGGGCGGCGACTGGCGAAAGGCCCTCTCCTCCGCCGCCGCCCTGGAGCTGGTCCACAATTTCTCTCTGATCCACGACGACATCCAGGACGGGGACATCCAGCGCCGACACCGGGACACGGTATGGCACAAGTGGGGCCTGGCCCAGGGCATCAACGCGGGCGACTCCATGAGGGGGCTGGCCGCTCTGACGCTGGTCAAGGGGGCCAATTCCTCCCATTCGGCGAGCCAGGTCCGGCTGGCGGTCGAGGGGCTGGAGTCGGCGTCCCTGGAGATGATCGAGGGGCAGTTTCTGGACATCACCTACGAGCGGGACACCTCGGTGACCACGGAGCAGTACCTAGACATGATCGGTAGGAAGACGGGGGCGCTGTTCGGCTGCTCCTTCTACCTGGGCGCACTGTTGGCCGGATGCGACGGGGAGACGGTCGACTCGTGGCGGCGGTTCGGGTTGGACATGGGCCTGGTCTTCCAGATACGGGACGACGTCCTGGGGGTCTGGGGCGACGAGGACCGGCTTGGGAAACCCATAGCCTCGGACATCAGGCGCAAGAAGATGTGTCTGCCCGTCGTCTACGCCCTGCAGTCGACGCAAGGGGCCGACCAAGACGCGATGCAAGAGATATACGGAAGTGGCGACCCCGCCAATGAAGAAGAGGTGGACGCGGTGCTCTCCGTGCTGCGAAGAATCGGGGCGAAGGACTACTGCCAGGGCCTGGCCGCCGAGCACAAGGACTCGGCGATGCGCCGCCTGGACGCCCTGAATCTCGCCGGGGAGATGGACGCCCAGCTGAGGGGGTTGGCCGCATTCTTCCTGGAAAGGGAGCATTAGCCATGGGCGTACCCTTCTCCCAGATGATGACGGTCTCGGGCCACGTGCTCAAGCAGAAGCTGATGCGGCGGAAGCGCTACCCCCTGGTCCTGATGCTGGAGGTGCTGTTCAAGTGCAACTTGGCCTGCGCAGGCTGCGGCAAGATCCAGTACCCGGCGCAGATCCTGAAGAAGCGGCTCACCGTAGAGCAGTGTCTCGGGGCAGTGGAGGAGTGCGGCGCGCCGATAGTGAGCATCCCGGGCGGCGAGCCCCTGCTCTACCCGGAGATCGGCGAGCTGGTGGAAGAGCTGGTCCGTCGGAAGAAGTACGTGTACCTGTGCACCAACGCCATTCTCCTCAAGAAGAAGCTGGACGAGGGGCTGTTCAAACCCTCCAAGTACCTCACCTTCAGCATCCACCTGGACGGCCTGAGGGAAGAGCACGACGAGGCGGTGTGCCAGGACGGGGTTTACGACAAGGCAGTGGGGGCCATAAGGCACGCCCTGTCCCTCGGGTACCGGGTCACGACGAACACCACCCTGTTCGACGGGGCCCAGCCCCTGAGGGTGCGCCAGTTCTTCGACGAGATGACCGAGTTGGGGGTGGAGGGCATGATGCTGTCCCCCGGCTACAGCTACTCCAAGGCCCCGGACCAGGAGCACTTCCTGCGGAAGCAGAATACCAACCGCCTCTTCTCCGAAATCTTCAGGGAAAAGAAGAAGGGGTGGAGGTTCAACCAGTCACCCCTCTTTCTGCAGTTCCTGATGGGCAAGCAGGACTACGAATGCACCCCCTGGGGAAATCCCACCTACAACGTCTTCGGGTGGCAGAGGCCGTGCTACCTGTTGCAGGAAGGCTACGCCCACAGCTTCAAGCAGCTGCTGGAAGAGACCAGGTGGGAGGACTACGGCAAGGCCAGCGGCAACCCCAAGTGCAAGGACTGCATGGTCCACTCGGGGTTCGAGGCCACGGCGGTCGACAAGACGTTCACAAGCTGGAAGGGTTTCAAAGGCTCCGTAGCAGCCACCATTTCCGGCAAGCTCTAGCCCCGGGTCAAAGGGGTCTGTTTACATGGCGGAACAGAAATCGCTGGAGGGCTGGGCGCCGACCCTCGACGACAGAATGACCATCGAGCAGGTCATCGAGTTGGCCTTCGACTATCGCGGCAACACGACCATCGTGAAGACCGACGGCTCGTCCGTCGAGGGCTACATATTCAACCGGTCTGCGGAGGGCAGAGACCCGTTCCTGGAGTACTTCGACACGTCGGGGGGCGGACCCTTCACCCTGCCCTACTCCCAAATAGCCAGCGTGGAATTCACGGGTAAGGACACCGCCGCAGGAAAGTCCTGGGAGGCATGGCAGCGAAGGAAGGCAGAAGCAAAGGCCCGGGCCGCCGAGAAAGAGGCCGGAGAAGGGAGCCCGGCGTGCTAGCGGTGTTGACCGCCATGCCGAGGGAAGCTTCCTCCTTCGCCAAGGCGATCAAGGCGTCGCCGATGAGGGGCGGCAGAGGAGGGACAGGGACGCTCATCTCCACGGTGGGCATAGGCGCGGAAGGGGCGGAGAGGGTGGTATCTGAGTTGGTCGGTGAGCACGGGGTGACGGAGGTGCTGGCCCTCGGGTATGCGGGCGCGGCGTCGGCGGGGCTCAGGCCCGGGGACCTGGTCCTGGGCGCCGAGACCTGCCTCGTGAGCGACCCCGCCATAGCCGAGACCCGACCCGATGCCATCTCCCTAGATCCGGGTCTGCTGGCAAGGGCGGAATCAGCGCTCTCACGGTCCGGGGTTCGCTATCGAATCGGAAAAATCGGGACGGCCTCGCGGGTTATCACCGAGCCGGGTGAGAAGAAGCGGTTGGGCGAGGGGATCGGGGTGCAGGCCCTGGATATGGAGACCTACCACCTGGCGGAGGCCGTCTCCCGCTATGGAACGCCCTTTCTCGCCGTCAGGGCCATATTGGACCCGGTGGAAGCAAGGCTCCCCGATGGGCTGGACGCCTTATATGAGAACGGGCGGTTTTCGGCGGCGCGGGGAGTTGCCTACGCCGTGAAGCATCCCGGCGATACATGGCGGCTGCCGGGCCTTGGGCTGAAGGCCCGGGCGGCGGACAGGGCTCTCAACGCATTTATGAGGAGCTTTCTATTTGTCAACTAGACCAACCGACAGAGCAATCATGGAGTTGAGAGAGTCTTGAAAGCCCTGGTCACGGGGGCCACGGGATTTATCGGGGGCAACCTGGTAAGGGAACTCCTGAAGGACGGGCACGACGTCCGGGCGCTGTGCCGCCCGAAGGCGGATAGGTCGATGCTGCGAGGCCTGGACGTGGAGATACTCACCGGAGACTTGAGGGACCGGGCCTCGTTGGCCTGGGCGGTGGAGGGTCGGGAGGCGGTGTTTCACACGGCGGCGCTGTACAGCCTATGGAGCCCCGACCCAAGAAACTTCATCAAGACCAACGTGGACGGTACGGTTAACATCCTGGAGGCGGCCATGGAAGGGTCGGTCAGCAGGGTGGTGTACACGAGCACGGCCTCAGTGTTCGGGCACTGGAAGGGCGGGCCGGTCCCCAACGAGCGCTCCACCTGCTCCCTGGAAGAGATAGCGGACGGCTACCATCGGTCAAAGTTCTTGGCGGAAGCGCAAGCGCTGGACTTCTGCAAACGGGGGTTGGACATGGTGGTGGTGAATCCCACGGCGCCCATCGGGCCCTGGGACCCGAAGCCGACGCCCACGGGCCGCATAGTCCTGGACTTCATCAGGGGACGCATGCCGGCGTACATAGACACGGGGATCAACATTGTGGACGTGCGGGACGTGGCCCGGGGTCACATCTTGGCATACGAAAAGGGCCGCACCGGCGAGAGATACATCCTGGGCAACCGCAACCTGACCTTGAAAGAGCTTTTCGGGGCGTTGGCTGACGTGACGGGGATGTCGGCGCCGAGGGTGAGGCTTCCCTACGGCCTGGCGATGACCCTGGCCCAGGTGGACCACCTGCTGTCGGTGAAGCTGCTGAGCAAGCAGCCCCGGATACCCCTGGCCGGGGTCAGGATGGCCCGACACCCAATGTACTTTGACGGCTCCAAGGCCGTATCCGAGCTCGGAATGCCCCAGACTCCGTTGGAGACGCCGCTGCGTGACGCCGTATCCTGGTTCCGCAATCGGGGACCGTTGGGGGTGGCGGCGTGAGACAGAGGACCTCGGAAGTGCGGCGCTTCCACGTCGGGGGGCGGGCCAACGGCAAGGCAGGCCTTCGGGTCGACGGGAAGGCCAAAGGCCGGGAGAGGGGAGTCGCGGACGGGCGGGCATTGGAGTCGGCGATCAGGAGTTGCCAGGACTACTTGCTGAACACGCAATACGGGGAGGGGTATTGGTGGGGCGAGCTGGAGTCCAATGCCACCATTACCGCCGAATACCTGATGCTCACCCACTTCCTGGGCATCGGCGAAAAGCGTCGGTGGGCGCAGGTGGCCCGACACCTACTGAACTGCCAGAGGGAAGACGGCACGTGGAGCGTCTACTACGACGGCCCCGGAGACCTCAACGTCACGGTGGAGGCCTATTTCGCCCTGAAGCTGGCCGGCCTACCCGCCGATGAGCCCCGCATGGCCCGGGCCCGAGACTTCATCCTCTCCGAGGGCGGGCTGCCGAAGGTGCGCAACTTCACGAAGATATGGCTGGCCATGCTCGGGGAGTGGAACTGGAACGCCATCCCCGCCATGCCACCGGAGATGTTCCTCCTGCCAACGTGGTTCCCGTTCAACATCTACGAGTTTTCCTCCTGGGCCCGGGGCACGATAGTGCCCATGACCATAATCATGAACAAGAGACCCGTGCGCCCCGTTCCCGACTACGCCCGGATAACCGAGCTGATTCCTCCCGGGACGGGACGGCTCAGCTACACGGTCCGGGGCGAACCCGGGCTGGTCAGCTGGAAACGAGCATTCATGGGGCTGGACAGGATGTTCAAGATCGGGGACAAGTGGCCCCTGCGCCCGACCCGGGCCTTGGCCATCAAGAAAGCGGAGGAGTGGATCCTAGACCACCAGGAGAACAACGGCGCCTGGGCCGGCATCCAGCCTCCCTGGGTCTATTCCCTCATCGCACTGGACTGCCTCGGGTACCCGGTGGAGCATCCCGTCATGGCCAAGGGGCTGGAGGCGTTCAACACCTTCGGGATAGAGGAGGAGGACACCTTCAGGACCCAGTCGTGCATCAGCCCGGTGTGGGACACGGCGTGGGTCGTGATCGCCCTGGAGGAGTCGGGGTTGTCCCGGCAGCACCCGGCGATGGTGCGAGCAGGGGAGTGGCTGCTGGAAGAGCAGATCATGAAGGAGGGAGACTGGGCGGTGAAGAGCCCGGGGCTGAAGCCGGGGGGCTGGGCCTTCGAGTTCGACAACGAGTGGTACCCGGATATCGACGATGCGGCGGAGGTGGCCATAGCCCTAACGAAAGTCGTGCTGGACCCCATCGCCGGCGAACGGGCCATCACGCGGGGCATAGAGTGGATCATGGGGATGCAGAGCCGAAACGGCGGGTGGGGCGCCTTCGACAAGAACAACACCCGCACCCTGGTCACCCAGATTCCCTTCTGTGACTTCGGCGAGGTCATAGACCCGCCGAGCGTCGACGTGACGGCCCACATCCTGGAGCTTCTCGGACTGCGGGGTTTGACCCCGGAGTCTGACCGCCGGATCGCCGCCGGGCTGAGGTACATCAAGGATGAGCAGGAAGAGGACGGGGCATGGTTCGGGCGGTGGGGTGTCAACTACGTCTATGGCACCGGAGCGGTGCTCCCTGCGCTCGAGGCCCTGGGCGAGGACATGAGCAGCCCCTACGTCCGAAAGGCGGTGGAGTGGCTCAAGGCACGCCAGAACGAGGACGGCGGCTGGGGGGAAACCTGCGCCTCCTATGACAACCCCTCTCTGAGAGGTCGGGGGGCGAGCACGGCTTCCCAGACGTCCTGGGCATTGCTGGGCCTCATCTCCGCCAACGAGGCCGAGAGCCCCGAGGCGCGCAGGGGCATAGAGCACCTGCTGGCGACGCAGGGCCCGGACGGGACGTGGCCCGAGGACCACTTCACGGGCACTGGATTCCCCAGGGACTTCATGATCAAGTACCACATGTACCGGGTCTACTTCCCCCTCCTGGCGCTGGGGCGCTACCGCCGGACCCTCAACGGGGGCTAAAGCCTTGCCCCCGACCCTGGAAGAAGCCTACGCTTATTGCACCGACCTGACGCGTCGCAGGGCCCGCAACTTCTACTACGCCTTCATCACCCTCCCCAAGGAGAAACGCAAGGCTATCTACGCGGCCTATGCCTTCTGCCGCCTGTCGGACGACTACAGCGACGAAGAGATCCCCGTAGACGAGAAAGCGGCGCTGCTCACGCGGCTGCACCGGGATCTGGACGAAGCCTTCGAGGGGAGCCCGGAGTCGCCGGTCTTCGTGGCCCTGCTGGACGCGTGCCGCAAGTTCGGCATTCCCAAGGACTACTTCCACGAGATCATCAAGGGCGTCGAGATGGACCTGGTAATCCACAGCTACCCGAGCTTCGAGGAGCTGTACCAGTACTGCTATAGGGTGGCGTCAGTGGTGGGGCTGGTGTGCATAGAGATATTCGAGTACACGGACCCGAGGGCCCGGGAGTTCGCCACCGACATGGGGATAGCCATGCAGCTTACGAACATTCTGCGGGACATCGAGGAGGACTGCGGGCGAGGGAGGGTGTACCTGCCCGAGAACGAGCTGGCACAGCACGGCGTTACGCCCGAGTCGCTGCGAGCCCGGGACTCTGGGCCGGAGTTTCGGGCGATGATGGCCCAGCAGGTCGGGCGGGCGCGCGATTACTTCGAAAGGAGCGCGGCGCTCCTCCCCCTGCTGGCCCCCCGCTCCCGCCTCTGCCCCGCCGTGCTGCGGGCCCTGTACTCTGCGCTGTTGGACAGGATCGAGGCACGGGACTACAACGTATTCGGCGAGCGGGTGGCGCTCAGCTCCAGGGAGAAGCTGACGCTGACGGCCCGGGTCTGGTCCGCCACCATGCTCCGCAACCTGGTGCGGCGTTGGTAGAGGACGGCTCCCCCTTCGAACCCCGCATCTCCGCGTTCCTGGAAACGCATTTCGTCGGATGTCTGGCCACGGTGGACGAAAGGGGACAACCCTACGTTGTTCCGGTCTGCTACGCCGCGGGCCCCGACCGCATCTTCAGCATCATCGACGAAAAGCCGAAGGACGTGTCGCGCAGGGAGCTGAAGAGGATACGCAATATCAGGGCGAACCCCTGGGTGTGCCTTACCGTCGACACCTATGACGACGATTGGTCTCGGCTGGGGTACGTGATGGTGCGGGGGACAGCGGTAATAGCCACGTCTGGGCCCGAGCACGATGCCGCGGTTCCCCTGCTGCGGGCGCGCTACCGGCAATACCGACATCTGAATTTCGAAGGCAGGGCGGTCATCGCCATCTCGCCCCGGAGGGTGGTGGCGTGGGGTCGGGTGTAGGCTAGATGCCGTAGGCGCGTCGGGCGTTCCCACCCAGGACCGCGTTCCGGTCGTCTTCCGGGAGGTCTTTCAACACGCTGCGCACACTGTTGACCGCGTCCCAATGGCCGTCGGAGTGTGGATAGTCGGCGGCCCACATGAAGGACTGGGCTCCTACGTGCCGGACGCTGACCGCGGCCAACTCTTCATCGGCATCCATGGTTATGAGGCACTGGCGTTGGAAGTACTCCGAGGGTTTGAGCTTCAGGGAGGTGGAAAATCCCGTGTGCTCAAAGGTGTCGTCCATCCGGTCCAGCCAATACGGGAGCCAGCCGCACCCCGACTCCAGCAAGACCATGGTGAGCCGTGGAAAGCGTTCCAGGACGGCGCCGTTCATCACGGTGGTGAAACCCAGCTGAACCTCGCTCATGAACATGACGTATATCCACCAGGTCGAGCGGCCCATCTTCACGTCGAACAGCTCCTCGCCCATCATCCTGGGCGCCCCGCCGATATGGAGGGCGATGGGAGCGCCGACCTCCTCGGCCTCGGCCCAGAAGCGGTCGTTGGTCGGATCCCCGTACTGCCTGTTTCCCGAAGGGTAGGCCCGGAGCATGATCCCCCTGGCGCCGGCGGCCACCGCCCTCTTCATCTCCTCGGCGGCGAGGGCCGGGTCTAGCAGGCAGACGTGGGCGACGGGTATGAGACGCTCCGGCGACTCCCCACACCAGTCCAGCAGCCAGTTGTTGTAGGCCCGGCAGTAAGCGTCTCCTAGCTCGGGGTCGGTGCATCCACCCTCCCAGGTGATGCCGAGAGACGGGTAGAGGACCACCTTGTCGATCCCTTCCTCATCGAGGACGGCGAGTCGTTCCTTCGGGTCCCAGCCCCCGGGGGCGAAGGCTATGCCCTCCTCATAGGAGATGACGCCGGGGGTGAAGTGGGGTTCCAGATCCCGGCCTATGGCGCCCATGTCCCCGAACACCCCGTGCCTGTACCCCCACGGCTCCCCGTCTATGATCCACTGGTCCCAGCCCTGGGCATCCTTCTGCAAGCGGAGGGCTCGGTCCCTGTATTTCGGCTCAAGGTAGCGCTGCCAGAGGTCGGGGGGTTCCAGGACGTGGCTGTCGGCGTCGATTATCGGGCAACCTTCTCCTCCGCTCATGGGCTGCCCCAAACGTCGGTGAAATACAGCAGCAGGACTGCCAGACCGCCGGCCAATATCAGGGCGAGCAGAAGGGTTACGAACGCCATCTTGGCCGCGCCCATGACCCACTTCACCGGCAGGGTGACGAGCCAGACCAAGGCCTTGAAGGGGAGGCAGAGGAGCTTGCCTAGGGCGCTCAAGTCAGCGGCCCTGGAAGTCCGGCTTGCGCTTTTCCAGGAAGGCGTCGACGGCCTCGGCGTGGTCGCGGCTGAGGAAGGACAATCCCTCGGTAGCCAGGGACGCTTCCAGCACGAGGTTCACTTCGTCGCGGAGACGTTTGTTCAGGGCCATCTTCGTCCATCGTATCGCGAGGGTCGGGCCGGAGGCCAGCCTTTGGGCCAGCTTCATGGCCTCGGGGACGACTTCCTCCCTGGTAACCACATGGTTGACGAGGCCGAGGCCCAGGGCCTCCTTGGCGCTGACAAGGTCTCCGGTCAGCAGCATCTCCTTGGCCTTGGAGAGGCTGACCAAGAGGGGCCATATAGCCGCGCCGCCGTCGCCTGCGACTATCCCGACGCTAACGTGCGGGTCCCCGATCCGGGCCTCTTCCGAGGCGATGATGATGTCCG
Organism: Dehalococcoidia bacterium; assembly: GCA_012270635.1. The sequence goes on from JAAXHX010000123.1 coordinate 9,873, forward strand.
AGAGAAGCGCCAAAGTCGCCCCGAGACCGATGGCGTGGCCGTTGACGGCGGCGATGATGGGCTGGGGGACTTCCAGCAAGTTCCTAACGAGCTTGCGGGGGCCTTGCAATATCCAGCCGTGGACATATTCCCTCAGGCCGTCCGGGTCCCGGGCGCGGTCCTGCATGCCTCGCAGGTCGCCGCCGGCGGAGAAGGCCTTGCCGGCGCCGGTGAGGACCACGGCATTGACCTCCGAGTCCTCCGCGACCAGACCGAAGACCTCTTCAAGCTCCTGGTGCATGAGGTGGTCAACGGCGTTGAGGGAGTCGGGGCGGTCCAGGGTCACGAGGGCCACGGAGTCCTTAACTACGACCCGTATAGATTCGAGGCTGCTGTAGTCCGTCATACTAATCTAACCTCTGCTGAGAGTCCGGCATGAATGGGATAAATGATGGCGGGGCCCCGGGCTCCCGTCTTACTCCATCACGCCGGGAGGCCCCTTCTTGTAATCCATATTATGCCTGATATAGGCCTCGCAGGTCTCTCCTTTCCGCCGTCCACTCTTTGCCATCATGAGGAAGGCCGCACCCAACAAGATTACGGTCAGAATTACGAGCATCGTGGAGACCGCGGCTATAGTCGGGCTAATCTCAGTCCAAATGCCGTACCAAATCTCCTTGGGCAGAGTGCCTACCCGACTAGAAGACAGGAACAGGGCCATCAGTAGCTCATTAAACGAAATAAGGGCGGCGAAAATCGCCGCGACCGCCAAGCCCGGTTTCATCTGCGGCAACACCACCCGAGTCAACGTGGTCACGGGTCCCGCTCCCAGAATGGCCGCCACCTGGTCCTGGTTCCGCCCCACGTTCCTCAACGTAGCGCTCAATACGACTGTCACGAAGGGCAAGGCGAGCATGACGTGGCCCACCAGCAGGCCAGCGCTAATCATCGGCACTTCCGGGTACGGGTCCTCGGGGGAGAGCAGAGCCTCGCTACGCCTGCTAGTCCATCCCGACAACCAGGGGATCAAGAGGTAGGCTGCCGTCAGCAGAAGGGTTACAGGCGCCCAGGGCCTGGACCGCTCATACCATAGGAGCAATATAGAGTCCCACTCCTTCATCGGCTTCCTGTAGAAGGTCTTGAAGAGCAGCAGGCCGACGGCCGTAATGCCCAAGGCAATGGCCAAGAATATCAGTGCGTACTCCCCCCAAACGGGGACCGGGAGTCCGGTGGGGGGACCGAGGAACGAGCGCAAATCTTTTGCCAGGAAGAAGAACAGGGCAACAGCCGTAATGAGTATCGGGACTATGAGAGGAGATATGATGATCGCATTCAATATGTCCCTGCCCCAGAACCGCCCCCGAGCAAGCCCGTAGGCCGCCAGCGCTCCTAATGGCACCGCCACCAATATCACGGCTATCGCGAGTTCAATGCTGATTATGGTGGTCGGCATCCAGTATATAGGTGCACTGAAGTGACAGCAGCCCCCGACGTGGAAGTAGTCTTGGTACCATGCCCACGTGAACCCCTTTGGCGGAAAACTCAGAAATATCGAGTCCGTCACCGACATGGGCACGACAATGAGGCTGGGCAGGAACAGGAAGGCAAGGACCAGCGCCGCGAACGCGTACAACAGCGCCCTTCGGCCTGCCCATCCCCCGAGTCCTCTGGCGCCTCTGCCTTTCATAGTCCCTTTCCACGCATACTGCCTGTGCCTGCCCGGGAGCCGGGCGTAGATAAATCAGAGACCCGTTATACCGCCCGGCGACGTCATTTGCTGAATGACCCTAAAGAACGGGTCGTTGTAGAAGGGAGCCGGTAACTTAGCCCCGGAGAGGGAAGAAACGAATGGCCGGGGCCCCGGTTTAGGAGGCCCCGGCCATCGTATTCACCTTAAGTTGAGGTCTATCTCAGGGGGCTGGGGATGTTGCCGCAGGAGATCGCAGGGTCGTTCTCCAAGTCTGTGCCTCCGACAACTATTACGTAGGCCAAGCTGAACTGGAAGAACTGGGCGGGGGTGTTGACCATGCTTACGGACTCGCCGTCCACGATGTCGAAAAGGAGGTAGTCGAACTGACCGCCGGGAGCTGCGCCCTCCTCGGGGCAGCCGCCCCGTCGGACTGCGGCGGAGTAGGGACCCGGGCCTGCATCAGGCAGGGTGACTGTAACTTTCGTCTGCCGCTCGATCTGGATCAGATGGAGCTCCCCGGTCAGGCCCTCGGCTCCGATAGCCATCATGTCCGTAGAGCTCGCGGTAGCCAATATCTCCTCACCACCCACGAACTCCTCGGGGAGGGGCGCTCCCCCGACACCCGCAGGCGCAGGCGTGTTGGTCGGGCGTGGGGTGGCTTCATCTTCAGCCGGTTCGGGGGTGTCAATAGCCGCGGACTGGTCTCCGTTGCCATTGCCACCGCCACAGGCGACAGACAAGGTGAGCAGGGCCAGGAGCCCCACGAGTCCCAACAAGACCAGAGTCTTTTGAATGGTGCGCATCTGAATGGTCCTTTTTAGCCTTTCTTACTGTGTTGGCGTGGCGCTATGTGGTCGCCGCATCCCTCGCCCGCATCTTCGTCTGGACGAAGAACGCCAGTCCCAGGAGCAATACGGTCAGAAGCACGAGCATCGTCGATATCGCCGCAATGGTCGGGCTGATCTCGGTCCGTATGCCGTCCCAAATCTCCTTGGGCAGGGTGCTGATCTGGCTGGTGGAGAGGAACAGGGCTATGAGCAGCTCGTCGAAGGAAACCAGGAAGGAGAAGAAGGCCGCCGCGGCGAGGCCGGGGATCATCTGTGGGAGCACGGCTCGGGTGAGGGTGGTAATGGGCCCTGCCCCCAAAATGGCCGCGGCCTGGTCCTGGTTCCGCTCCACGTTCCTGAGGGTCGCGCTGAGGATGATCGTGACGTAGGGCACGGCCAGCATAACGTGGGCCACCAGGAGCCCTGCGCCTACCACCGGCACCTGGGGGTACGGGTCGGCCGGTGAGAAAAGCCCCCCGTCAAACTTGTCGGTCCACCCCGACAGCCAGGGGATTACGAGGTAAGGGGCAGTCAGGAGAAGGGTAACCGGGGCCCAGGGCCTGAATCGCTCATACCACACGATTAGATTCGGGTTCCACTCTTCAATGGGCTTTTTGTAGAATGTCCTGAAGAAGAGGAGTCCCAGGGCGGCTACCCCTAGGGCGATGGCCAGGAAGATGAGTATGTACTCTCCCCAAACTGGAACTGCAAGCCCGGAGGGCGACCTGAAGAAGGAGCGCAAGGCTTTGGAAAGGAAGAAGAAGAGGGCGATGGCCGTAATGAGGATGGGGACGATGAGGGGCGAGATGATGATTGCGTTCAGTATGTTCTTGCCCCAGAACCGGCCTCGTGTGAGGCCGTAGGCCGCCAAGGCCCCTATGGGCACGGCGAC
>JAAXHX010000124.1:0-1910 GCA_012270635.1 Dehalococcoidia bacterium
ATCCCGAACCAGGTCGTCACCGACGACAAGATCACCCGCCTCTGCTCCGTCGCCGAGCGGGCCAACATCACCGTCGGGATAGACAACCCGGACAACGTGCGCAACCTGTCGCGAATCGCTTCCCGGCGGGGCGTGAACATCGGCGTGGTGATTGAAGTCGATACGTCCATGGGCCGGGCGGGGATACGGGAGAAGGAGCAGGGGGTGGAGCTGGCCAAGCTGGCCCATTCGCTGCCGGGGGTCGACTTCAAGGGGGTGATGAGCCACCAGACCCTGGACGGCGCTCCCGACAGAGAGACCCGCTTCATCTGGGGCCGCAAGTACATCCAGCAGTGCCTGGACGTGAAAGATGCCATCGAAGCCGAGGGCATTCCCGTCGAGGTGGTCTCGTCGGGAGAGACGTTTACGATCGACGTTGCCGCGACCATTCCGGGGGTCACGGAGGTCGAGGGGGGCACCTACGCTCTCATGTCCCACAACTTCGACTACATGGACGACCTCCGGTATGCGGCCAAGATACTCTGCACCGTGGTGAGCGCTCCCCGCCCCGGGACCGTGGTGGCGGACGTCGGGTCCCGGGCGCTGGCTTCCCCCGGCGGCGTCCTGCCTTTCGTCGAAGACATGCCGCATCTCACGGCGCAGGCCCTGCACGAGGAGCACATAGTCTTCCAGGTCGACGGGGGCCCTGCGCCGGAGGTCGGGGACAAGCTGGTCCTCATCAGCGGACAGCAGGACATGTTGACCAACCGCTGGGACCAGTACATAGCCGTGCGGAACGGCGAAGTGGAAGCGGTCTGGAATATAACGGCCAGGGGCTGCCACAACTAGCGCCGTGTGGTTCAAGGGCAACATCCACACCCACACCACCCGCTCCGATGGCGATTCCGAACCGGAAGTCGTTACGGATTGGTACCGACGCAACGGCTACGACTTCCTGGTGCTGACCGACCATAACCACGTCACGATCCTGGAGCACGGGATGAGGGGGGCGGAGGGGCCCTTGATGATCCCCGGCGAAGAGGTCTCGGTGGAGCTCAACCGGGGGAAGACGTCCATTCATCTCGGGGCCATTGGCATCAGGGGGTACGTGGAGCCCGTGGACGCCGGGGACGTAGTGCCCACCCTGCAGGCCAATATCGATGCCGTACGCGCCGCCGGGGGCATAGTCTCGCTGAATCATCCCAACTACACCTGGGCATACGACGACCGGCACATAGTCCGGGTCTCGGGGGCGAACCTGCTGGAGATATTCAACGGCAACACCGTGGTCAACAACTACGGTGGAGGCGGACACCCGAGCTGCGAGGAGATATGGGACATGACCCTGACGGCCGGTAGGCCCATATACGGGGTCGCGGTCGATGACTCCCACCACTTCCAGGGTGACTTCAAGCCGAGCCTTGCCAATCCCGGCAGGGGGTGGGTGGTGGTCGAGGCGCCGGCGCTGGACCGGGACGCCGTGGTGGGGGCCCTGGAGTCGGGGGACTTCTACTGTTCCACGGGCGTCGAGCTGGACGAGCTTTCCATTTCCCAGGAACGAATCGAGCTCGTCATTCGCCAGGAGTGGCACATGGCCTACGACACGGAATTCGTCACCCGGGGAGGACGGGTCCTGGACCGGCGAGACGGGACGCGGGCGAGGTGCGACCTTCGCGGGGACGAGGGATACGTGCGGGCCCGGGTGCTTTGCTCGGACGGGTCCCGGGCATGGACGCAGCCCGTATTCCTCTCATAGCCCCGGCATTGCGGCTTTGCGCTGAAGCCCGGAATAGCCTCTCAATTTGACAGTTTAGCCTTAGCGGTACGATAATTGTATTGGAGGCGCTCCACGGTCGAACACGGTAACTTCGCGCGGAGCCAACCTCGTGACCCGGCGCTCCACCATAGCCACAGATAACGAGACCCGATTG
>JAAXHX010000124.1:1974-3527 GCA_012270635.1 Dehalococcoidia bacterium
TTCTACTCCAACAGCCGCGACGACAAGGAACACGTCGCCCTGGTCACCGGCGACCTGAAGGATGGGAAAGACGTGCTGGTGAGGGTCCACTCCGAATGCTTTACCGGCGACGTTCTGGGGTCGATGCGCTGCGATTGCGGCAGCCAGTTGAATCTCGCCATCCAGCGAATCGCCTCGGAAGGACAGGGCGTGGTCCTCTACCTGCGCCAGGAGGGAAGGGGCATCGGTCTCCTGGAGAAGCTGAAAGCCTACAACCTGCAGGACGTCGGCTACGACACCGTGGACGCCAACATCCTTCTCGGGCACGATGCCGACCAGCGCGACTACGAGGTGGCGGCCCTCATCCTGAAGGACATCGGGGTCAAGTCCGTGCGGGTGATGACCAACAATCCATCGAAGATAGACGGGCTGAAGAAGTTCGGGATTCGGGTATCCTCCAGGGAGGCCCTGCAGCCGCGCATCACGGTCGAAAACAAGGAATACATAGAGACCAAAGCCTCCCGCCTGGGTCACCTCCTGGACCTGCCCTCCCTGGCAAGGTCATCGGAGGTGGGGGTCAACGGGACGTCTCCCATACCCCACGAGACCCCCACCCGGGACGCCGAGTCGGGGCTTCCCTCCGTTACCCTGTCCTACGCCCAGAGCCTGGACGGCTGCATCGCCATGAGGCCGGGGAGTCCTATCCGCCTCAGCGGGCCCGAGTCCGAGGCCATGACCCACAGCGTTCGCGGGGCCCACGACGCCATTCTGGTCGGCATCGGGACGGTGCTGGCGGATGATCCGGGCCTGACCGTCAGGCTTGCGAAAGGGGTGCAGCCCCAGCCGGTAATCTTGGACAGCAAGCTGAGATTCCCCCTTGACGCCCGGCTCCTCGGCGGCAGCAACCTGCGTCCCTGGATAGCGACCACGGAGCAGGCCTCCGCGGAGAGGAAGAAGGCGCTGGAAGAAGCGGGGGCGCGGGTGCTGCGCCTGCCTCCCAACAGCCAGGGTTGGGTGGACCTGCCGGCTCTCCTATCCCTGCTCGGCGGCGAGCGCGTCGGGAGCGTGATGGTGGAAGGCGGGGCCCGGGTTATAACCAGCTTCCTAACGGAGCGGCTCGTAGATCACCTAGTGCTGACCGTGGCCCCGGTGGTGTTGGGCGGGATAAGGGCGGTCAAGCCGATGGAAGGCGCCTACCCCGAGTTTCCAAGACTGGAGAACACCGGGTACAAGAAGGTCGGCGAGGACATGGTCATCTGGGGGGACCCCGTATGGGACGCCCCCACCGGGGGATGACCCCGTGTCTCACGCCGTCCTCGTCTTCGCGGCCCCCTACCGCGTCGAAGTCCAACAGGACGCCCTTGGCTTACCGGGCCCCGGAGAGGCGCTGGTAAAGACCCTGGTCTCCGCCATTAGCTCCGGCACGGAAATGCTGCTGTACCGGGGCCAAATGCCCGGCGATCTGGCCGTCGACGAGTCCATAAAGGCATTGGACGGCGCATTTCAGTACCCAATAAGGTACGGCTACGCGGCGGTCGGGAGGGTGGAGGCGGTGGGGCCGGGGGGATCGGGGG
>JAAXHX010000125.1:0-932 GCA_012270635.1 Dehalococcoidia bacterium
GCGAGGGCGAAGCGTTGTATAGCGTCGAGATCGGGGGAGATGCCGAGGCCGGGGGAGTCGGGGGTGGGGAGGAAACCTTCGTCGGGGGCGAGGGGTGTTTGAAGGAGGTCGTGGGTGAGTAGGGGGCCGGTGGCGAGACCGCAGGCCCGGGGGAGGTCCATGGCCGCCGCGAGATGCACTGCGGCGGCGAGGCCAATGCCGGTCTCCAGTGAGGAAGTGATGACGGCCTCAATGCCAGCCGCACGGGCGCGCTCGATGATGGCGCGGGCCACGGTCAGGCCGCCGACCCTTGCGAGCTTGACGACCAGGATGTCTACGGCAGCAGAATCGACGAGGGCTGATGCGGCCCGCGCGTCCTCGACGGACTCATCGGCGGCGATGGGTATAGGCGAGTCGAGGCGGACCCTGGAGAGGGTGGGTATGTCGGCGGGGGTCACGGGTTCCTCTATGAACTCGGGGGAGTATCTTGACAGGCGGCCCAGGGCAAGAGTGGCCTCATCCTCCGTCCAGGCGCGGTTGGCATCCAGGCGGAGCTTGACGGAGTCTCCCACGGCCTTGCGGGTGCGGGAGAGGGCTTCTTCGTCGAGGCCCATATCCCGGCCCCCGACCTTGAGCTTAAGTGTACCGAACCCGTCCCCAACAGCCTTCAGGGCGAGATCTTCCGTCTCGTCGGGGGCAGCCTCGCCGATTATGGCATTGACCTCCACGGGGCGGGGTGAACCGCCAAGGAGCGCGGCCAGGGGTCTGCCCTGGGACTGGGCGAGGCAGTCCAGGGCGGCGGTCTCCAGGGCGAAGGTGAGGGATGGAGGGGCGAGCGTAGGAGGGGAGGCAAGGGGAGCGCCCAAGAGGGTCGGGGCGGCGCTTTCGAGAGACCTCTCAAGAGAACGGAGGGAGGCAGGCCCCGAGACAAGGGATGCGGGCGCCTCGCCGAG
>JAAXHX010000125.1:973-3616 GCA_012270635.1 Dehalococcoidia bacterium
AACTGCAGAAGAGGACGTACGGAATGGGCGCCTGAAGGGTACGGCTACGCTCTGCCATTGAATGGACTTGATTAACATAAAACTTATGAGCAGGGGAGTCGGGACTGGGGGCACGGGCCTCGTGGGCCCGACTCTTGGGAGGCAACATGGCTTCAAGCTATAACGACATCATATACGAAAAGGGCGATGGAATAGCCAAGATCACCATCAATCGCCCGGAGGTGCTGAACGCGTTCAGGCCCCGCACGATAGACGAGATGGTGGACGCGTTCAAGGACGCATGGTTCGATGAGAAGGTGGGGGTGGCGGTGCTGACGGGGGCCGGGGACCGAGCGTTCTGCTCGGGGGGAGACCAGCGACTGAAGGGGCCCGGAGGATACCGGGACGACTCCGGGGCGACGAGGATGCAGGTGCTGGAGTTGCACAGGACGATGCGGAGCATACCCAAGCCGGTGGTGGCAATGGTGAACGGCTACGCGATAGGCGGGGGTCACGTGCTGCACGTGCTGTGCGACCTGACGATAGCCAGCGAGACGGCGATATTCGGCCAGACGGGCCCGAAAGTCGGGAGCTTCGACGGAGGGTTCGGGGCGGTGTACCTGGCCCGGATCATCGGCGAGAAGAAGGCCCGGGAATTCTGGTTCATGTGCCAGCAGTACACGGCAAGGGAGGCGGAGGCGATGGGGCTGGTGAACAAGGTCGTGCCCCGGGAAGAACTGGAGGCCGAGACGGTAAGGTGGTGCAAGGAGATGCTGAAGAAGAGCCCGACGGCGCTCAGGATGCTGAAGGCGTCTTTCAATGCGGCGACGGACTGGGTCTACGGGCTGCAGGCGGTGGCCCACGGCGCCAACAGCCTGTTCTACGGTACGGAGGAGGCGTTGGAGGGGAGCAACGCCTTCCTGGAGAAGCGGCAGCCGGACTTTTCCCCGTACAGGCACATGCCGTGGTAGCCGGTTGATGAATGCATTGCTGAAAGGGACGGCGAGCTACGGTCGGGCGTGGTTCTGGGCGTCGAGGCCCTTTTCGCTGAGCGCGGCGGTTGTGCCGGTGCTGGTGGGGAGCGCGATTGCCGCGGAGCAGGTGAGCCTCAACTGGCTGCTCTTCGCCTTTGCGCTGGTGGGGTCGTTGGCCATACAGGTCGGAACGAACCTTACGGATGAATACGCAGACCACCGTCGGGAGGGGGGACAGGCGAAATTCCCGGCGCCGCATAAGGTGCTGGCCCGAGGGCTGCTTACGGAGCGTGAAGTCCTGGCAGGTTGCATAGTGACGTTCGGCGTGGGGATTGGGATGGGGTTGTACATAGTGACGGAGGTCGGGTGGCCGATATTGGCGGTGGGACTGGGCAGCGTGTTCGTGGCGGTGTTCTACAGCGCGGGGCCGAGGCCGCTGGGCGACACGGGGCTGGGGGAGGCTACGGTGTTCTTCTTTATGGGGCCGTTGATGGTGGTGGCGGCATACTACGTCCAGACCCAGGAGCTGGCATGGGCGCCGTTCTGGGGGTCGATGCCCGTGGCCTTCCTGGTTACGGCAATCCTCCACTGCAACAACCTGAGAGACGTGGATGAGGACCGAGAAAGTGGCAAGAGGACTTTGGTGACCATGTTGGGGCCCCGGGTTGGGCGGGTCATATACGTCGGGTTTCTGCTGGCTTCATACGGAAGCATGGTGATAATCGCGGTGACGGGCGTGGCGTCGATATGGGCGTTGGTTGGTCTGGCATCGATGCCCTGGGCCTACCTGGCGATGAGGACGGTGTTGACGGGGAAGGACCGGCGAGAGATGAGCATGGGGCTGGTTAAGACGGCCAAGCTACATGGGCAATCGGGGATGCTGTATGCAGGAGGGTTGGGCGGGGCGGTGGTGTTCGGGTGAGGGGAGAATAGGTTCCCGCCCACCCGCCATGATTCTTTGTTCAGGGGGGATGGATTCCGGCTCGGGGGCCGGAATGACGGAGAGAGGGGTGGGAGGATGAGGGTGTTATCCGCGGGTTAGCTGTTTGAGGTTTACTGATTCATCGGTGAGGGCTTGGGCGTCGACGGGTATCTTCTGGCCTATGAGGGTGCGGGTGGGCCTGATGTCGCGAAAGTTGTTCACCACCAGCGCCCCGTGGACCGACCCATCTTTGAGGTAGAAAGCAGTGAACTTTTCCTCGGCGGGGTTGCCCCGAATGGCGATATGGTCCCAGGCAGCGGCATGGCCCAGGTACTGGATGTTGAGGTCGTACTGGTCAGACCAGAAGTAGAGGGTGGGAGAGTAGGGTTCGGGGGTGCAAAGCATGGATTTTGCCGCCGCGGCGCCCTGGTTCAGGGCATTGTCCCAGTGCTCGACGCGGAGCCGGCGCCCTAGGCCCGGATGGAACCAGTTGGCTACGTCGCCGGCGGCAAAGATGTCGGGGTTGGAAGTGCGGCAATGCTCGTCGACAAGGATTCCAGAATCAACGTCCAGGCCGGCGTCTTCGGCGAGGAAAGTGTCGGGAGCAATGCCCACGCCGATGACGACGAGGTCGCAATCGATGGTGAGGCCTCGGTCGGTGATGACCTGCTCGGCGCGGGTGTGACCTCGGATTTCGGAGATGCCTTCTCCGAGTCGTAGGTCGACGCCTCGGCGGGTGTGAAGGTCGGCGTATACAGAACCCATCCG
>JAAXHX010000126.1:0-2204 GCA_012270635.1 Dehalococcoidia bacterium
GGCCTGCTCGAAGGACTCGAAGTAGACGAGGTTTCCGAGCTGGAGGCGTCGGGAGGGGTGGCGGCCGGCCTTGTGGTACACCTTGGTCCTGCGGCTGCCAGCGGCCTCGGCCCGGGTGTCTCGGCGGCAGTAACGGCAGCGGAGGACGGTCGGGTTATCGTCCACGAGGAGGAACTCGGGGACGATGTAGACGCTCTCCTGGTTGGAAACACAGGTTGGGTTTGGGCACCGTATCCCCGCATCCGACTTGTAGGGCTGATAGTCGACGGGGTAGGCGAAGCTGCCGTAGTGGGCTCGGGGTCGGGGCTTGGATACGCCCAGGAGGGACGCCAGGAGGGCCATGCGGACGGGGATTCCGTAGGCGGCCTGCTTGAAGTAAATGCTCCGCTCATCTTTATCGAGGGCATAGTCGATCTCGTCAACGCGGGGGAGGGGATGCATGATGAGAGCGTCTCTAAATCTTGGCCGACGCATAAACTGCTCGTCGACTCGGAGGGTGGCGTCGGTGGGCGCTTCCGAGGAGTCGGGGCGCCGCTCTTTCTGCATCCGGCTGGCATATACAACATCGAGATTATCCTTAACGGCAGGGGTGTTGATACGGAACTGGGCGGCGAGGTCCAGTTTGGCATTTGTATCAGGCAATGGGAGTTGGGACTGGGTCAGATATATGGCGTCCATTTCCTTGAAGGACGCGGAGGGGTTGTCCTTGTCCTCGGAGACGATGCCCATGTATTCGCGGTTCAGCCTGTCCTTTACGTATTTGGGGAGCTCAAAACCCTTGCTGGGCATGAACATGATGTTGGCGCCAAATCCGGCGAGGGCGTAGGTAAAGGAATGTACGGTCCGGGCGTTCTTCAAGTCTCCACAAAGGACGACGGTGAGGTCCCGGATATCTCCCTTTTCTCGTTTAAGGGTGTACAGGTCGCAAAGGGACTGAGTTGGGTGTTCGTGGCTGCCGTCTCCGGCATTGATAACGGGAACAGATGCATAGTCAGCGACGACACGGGCGGCGCCTTCCCAGGGGTGCCGGACGACGATGATGTCGACGTAGCTGCTGACGACGCGGGCGGTGTCGGCGAGGGTCTCGCCCTTGGCGATGGAGGTAGTGTTGACGTCGACGGCGGTGACGACGTTGCCGCCGAGGCGGTGCATGGCGGTTTCGAAGGAAAGGCGGGTGCGGGTGCTGGGTTCGTAGAAGAGGCTGGCCATGACCATGCCCTTGCATAGGCCCGACCGGCCACGGATGTCGGCGTACATGTCATCGGCGAGGGAAAAGACGGCCTCGATCTCGTCATTGGAGATGTCGTCGACGGTGATTAGGTCGCGGCCCCGGAGGTCTATCGCCATTTCGCGCCTCCGGCGATGCGGTCGGGGTTTGGCGTGGGTGCGCTGTTCCCGAGCAAAACGACCTCGTCCCTGCCGTCGAGCTCCTGGAGGCGCACCTTGATGGTCTGGGAGAGGGAGGTGGGGACGTTCTTGCCAACGAAGTCGGCGCGGATCGGGAGCTCGCGGTGGCCCCTGTCGACGAGGACGAGGAGCCGGACGGAACGGGGTCTGCCCAGGTCCACGAGGGCGTCCAGGGCGGCGCGCACGGTGCGTCCGGTGAACAGGACGTCGTCGACGAGGACTACGTCGCGTCCTCTTACGCCTCCGGGGATGAGTGAGCCGGCGGCGTTGGACGGTGTGAGCGCGGGCCGGTCATCGCGGTAGGGTCTCGTGTCCAGGGCGGCCACGGCGATTTTACCGCTGCCGTTGGAGGATGCGTTCCGGGCGATGCGCCGGGCCAGGGGGACGCCGCGGGTGCGGATACCGATGAGCAGGAGGTCCGATGCGCCGGTGCGGGCCTCGACGAGTTCATGGGAGACCCGCCGAAGGGCCTTGCCGATATCGGCGGCGGACATCAGGACGGTGTCGGCCAAAAAATACCCCTGCCTGAGGGCGGCAAGGGTGTAGGCCGAAATCGGCTGCGGCAATCCTGTTTTCCTTGCCAGCCTCTCGGGACTGAATTAAAGGTCCGTTGCCGCGTTGATGGGGGGTTGTAGTGCGTTGGTCTGTTGGAGGGGATTCTACCGCATTGGGGGTTGTCGGGGCAAGGGGGGATGGAGAAATTTTTGCGTCACTATGGTTGGGGAGGCTCCCCCCGCTCATAATTCCCTTCGACAGGCTCAGGATAAACTAGAGGCTCAGCACGAGCGGCCCCGGCC
>JAAXHX010000126.1:2244-2720 GCA_012270635.1 Dehalococcoidia bacterium
ACGGGAGGGCTTGCCTGATGGAGAAGGTGCGGATCATGCCAAAGGGGCACTGGTACTGGAGTATGCCGGTGCCGTTTTCGCAGGGCTGGAAGGTCGGGAGGATGATATTTGTCGGGGGGCAGATATCCGCCGACGAGAACGGCACTCCGATTGCGCCGTACGACATCGAAGAGCAGACGCGAAACGTGTTCGAGAACGTTCGGACGGTGCTGCGGGAGGTCGGGGCGGAGATGAAGGACATAGTGAAGCTGAACACGTACTACGTGGACGACTCCAAGGGTGACGAGTCCCGGGAGTTCTGGGAGAAGATGACCCGGGTGCGGGTGCAGTATATCCCCGACCCGGGTCCCGCCGCCACGGCGGTCAAGGTGGCGGGGCTAGCCTATGACGGCCTGGTGATAGAGGTGGAGGCGATAGCGCTAGTGGATGAGTAGGAGAGAGGGCTCTCCTACCGCCGCTCGACCCTTCGACAGGCT
>JAAXHX010000127.1:0-1409 GCA_012270635.1 Dehalococcoidia bacterium
TCGCCGTCCTCGTCCACGGAGACCGTCACGTAGAGATTCCCGTACTCCGTTTGCAGCTTGGTCGTCGTGCTTGGCAGGCTGCGGGGCCGGACCCGTGTCGCCTGGGTCATGGCTTCACCCCTGCTGGCTGGCAGGACGGGAGACTCCGGCTGCACTTGATGGCCTCCATCCGTCCGTATCTGCCCTCCATGTCCGGGTCGTTGACGAAGGACTCAGCCTCGACACGGGTGTCGAAGCGACCGGAGGGGTCAGGCCCGTACCTTCGCCGATAGGAGAGGACGTGGTAGTGGATTCCCGGCGAGCAGCTGCGGATGCATGGGAGCGCTGGAGAGTAGCGGTCGAAGTAGCCCGCCACCGTGAGCGCCAACTCCCGGTCCCGGTCGTCGCCGAGTCCCAGGAGCGTCCTGACAATTGGCTCTTCGCAGTCCTCCTCCGCAAAGGTCGGGGTGAGCATCGAGTCGCGAACGGCGGCGGGAAGCTCGTTCCATCGCTCGCGGCTGAGCTTCAGCCCGCCGTGGCTGGGCGTCGTGACCCTCCAGACTCCCTCCCCCAACTCGATGATGTCCTGGGACCAGCCCCAGGGCGTGTACGTCAATGTTGTCGTTGTCATCGGTCTCCTCCTTCCAATAGGTGAGAGAGTGGGGTAGCCCCATCTGAGACTCCCCACTCTCCTCCGAATCCGATTGACCGGCGGACTAGGCGGTCTGCGCCTGCTTCATCTGCCTGAGCTTGTTGGCGGCGGCCTCAACCAACGGTCCGAGTTCGTCAGCCGTGAGGTCGTCGATGCTCTTGCCCGTCCGGTTGACGACGGCACTCCGCAGACCGTCCTCGTCGAAGCCCTGCTCGACGGCGATCTCGATGAGCCGCTTGCGCAGCGTTTCCGCCTGGGCATCGTTGCGGCCCTTGGCCTCAGACTGCGCCTCGGCGGGCTTGCCGTTGGGTTGCGCGGGCACCCGTTCCGGCTTGGGGACGTTGACATTCTGCTGCTGGTCTCCGTAGAGACTGTTTCCGAATTGGCCGCCGAAGCTACGGAAGGCCCGCTTCATGCCGTCGGTCACCGCCGCCTTTATCGCCGTGTCGTGCCCGTCCTGCGTCTCGTCCGTGACCGGGTGGAAGCCTATGTCGGTGCGGGGCAGCGCGCCTGCCACCGTGACCCGCACGGGGGCGCTGTAGGCGTGGGAGACGCTGATCTCTCCGGTCCTGGCATCGACGGTCTCTATGCGGCGCAGGGTCACGTCTCCGACCAGTTCCACTCCCCAGCCTCCAAACCCGAAAATTCTGTTGGCTTGGTCGATGACCACGTGGCCTTCGAGGTAGTCGAAGACCCTGCCGCCACGCCCCTTGCGCTGGGAGACCAGGTTGGGGTCCAGGGGCTCGGAGAGTGCGTTGGTGACGGCGGGCGAGAGCCC
>JAAXHX010000127.1:1532-2926 GCA_012270635.1 Dehalococcoidia bacterium
ACGATTGCGGCGTCGGGCTTGTGCCCGTTGGTGTGAACGACGCCGTTGGGGTTGTGTCCGTTGTTGTTGCCGTTAGACATGGTGTTCTCCTTCTGTGTTGAGTCCTGTAGCGAATGGCCGATAGGCGGAGTCCCTGTGGGAGTCCGTGCGCGGGCAAAGCCCGTCGTGAATTGGGCATAGGTCCTCCTGGATGATGAGAGTCAAGTGGGGATGAGGCGGGAGGGGTCCCGCAGGCAAGCGGGCTGGGAAAGCCCCTGTAGAGAGGAAGCGGTATGGGGGAAGCGGGGAGCTACCTTGCGGAGCGAACCGCCCGTGCAAGCAGCCGAAGGAAGACGGCGCGGCCCTGAGGAAGGGCCGCAAGCTCGGCCACGTCGCCGACGCCCTGGGGAAGGGTGACGGCGGCGGCCCTGCGCCCAAGCAAGCCAGCAAGCCGTTCGGTTGCCTCAAGGCCCGCGTCGTCCGAGTCGAAGGCGAGGAAGACCCTGGGGCAGCCCCTGAGCGCGTAGGCGATGCGCTCGACCCCCTGGGTTCCCAGGGCGGAGACTGCGGGGACGCCCCATCCGGTAAGGGCGAGCCAGTCGAAGACCCCTTCGGTCACGACGACCCACGGAGGAGCGGGGCCGAGCCTGCCGAGTCCGAGCACCGGCTTGGGGCCGGGAAGGGCCTGGAAGCGGGGCTTCACGTCCTCGCTGACGGCCCGGCCCACGAGCCAGCGGACGAGACCGCCGGAGACTTCGGGAACGACGATCATCCCGGCGAACCGCTCCGAACCCCTCTCGATGAACAGCCCCGAGTGCCGGATGCGCTTCTCGGAGAAGCTGAGGGACTCAAGGGCCTGCCGCAGCCCGTTGCTCGGCGCGTAGCCGAGACCGAGGCGGGCTGCGGCGAGGAGGCCGACGCCCCGCGAGGCGAGGTACTCCCGCGCTTCTGACGAACGCCGGAGCCGTCCGGCGTAGAAGCGCGCCGCCGCCGTGAGTAGGGTGGGGTCCCGTGGGGGCAGCGCGGCGGACGCAGGACGCCGCGTTCGGGCTGGACGGTTGGCGACCCTTGGCGCAGGCCCGGGGCTGCCGTCCAGCCGCGCGATGGCCTCCGGCAGCGTCAGACTCTCCGACCGCTGGATGAAGTCCAGAACGTCGCCGCCCAATCCGCAGCCAAAGCAGTACCATCTCTCCGAGTCGGCGTAGACCGTGAATGACCCTTCCGCCTCGTCGTGGAAGGGGCAGACGCCCTGGCGCACCCTGCCCCGTCCCCTGAGCCTGACCCCGGCGGCCTCAACTGTGTCGCCCAGGGGATGGCGGGACTTCAGCGCCGGGATGTCAACCGACACGTTGGCCGTCACCATCACGCACCCCCGTTCAGAGCCTGCCCCGTACTCGTTACGAGGGGCCTCAGAC
>JAAXHX010000128.1:0-12477 GCA_012270635.1 Dehalococcoidia bacterium
GCCATCGGTTTCCTGGCCCAGGTGAAAGGGCTGCTGGAAGGCATCACGGCAGAGACGAGGGTTTGAACAGGCGAGTTGGCGCTTTAGCTTATTCCCTTGATTCCTATCACGGAATGCAATCGATCACGAAAGTCATTGTGGTCTGGGCTAGTGTCATCCCTTAACCTTGACAACCGATAAAATCGGGTCGTTGTGGGTGATTCCCTAGAAGCCATCTTCAAGTCAGCGTCAGCGCCCAATATAGTCCATATCTCAAAGAAACCCTGTCCTTTAGCTTTTTGGTGGCTTTTCTCAGCCTCGCCTATTCGATTGTGAATGTTAGAAATGTCAGTCCCACCCTTAATTTCGATGGAGACTAGGGGCCTAACCCCCGATGGAAGGTCCTCTGTGATAGCAATGTCAGGGTCGGATGAAAACAGGACAAGGACCTTTCTACCAGAGTCGTTCTTTAATTCCAGCTTTTGTGTCGTTTGGCTTTCTACATAGGGGCGAACTAGCCCCTCTATCAGGTTGAACACCTCGACGGTGGCGCTCTTCCCCAAGGTCGTGTTGCGACTTCCACGTAGTTGGGCACCTAAAGTCATCATTTGCAGGTCCCGGATCGTCTGAATTGACAGGCTATCGAGCTGCTCTACGAAGACTTGGCCCGTTTTCGCTAAACTTTCGCATAGTGGAGCAATTCTAGGACGGGTTGATCCAGACAACTCGTTATGCACCTCTAAGCGTCTGAAAGGCGCAAGAGCCCTATGTCGATAGAACTCTTTTTGGGAGAACCCGTAGAGTAACCGGTAATAGCCGAGCAGTGAGGGTTAAGCCAAGAGCAAGCAGGGTACGGCAAAAAACAGTTCGCCTCGAAGCCCGAATGAGGCTATTTTACGGAGACTTTCGGAAGGAACGTATCCCTGGAGCTCCGAATCCAACAATGCGATTTCTGTTTCACCTACAGTAACCGCGAGGGCTTCATTCAAGTAGGAATTCTTGAGCCCTTGGAGTCGGTGATAGAAGTCGATTTGTACGTCAGGCTCTAACGTGGGGAAGCTCTGGAGAGGAACTTTCAAGTTCGCCTCCTGCGCTTAGCCTCGGCAATACTCGCTCATGAGCTAACACCGCGTATTCGTGCTTTATTTCTATGCCCACAAATCGTCTATCCATAGCTTTGCAGACCGCGGCTACAGTGCCCGACCCCAGGAACGGGTCCAATACCAGGTCTTTTGGCTTGGACCCTCCCATTAGGCATCTTTTAACTAGATCCGTCGGGAACACTGCAAAATGAGGTATGCCATTAGGCTCAGTCCGTATAGACCATAAGCTCCTGGCGTTACGGAAAGAGCGCAGGTCTTCTGTCGGTTCTCTAACTGCTTTGTAGTCATAATAGTACTTCTCTGACTTCGAAAGCAGAAAAAGATATTCGTGAGCTTGTGTAGGTCTATCTTTTACTGATTCAGGTTGAGCATTGGGCTTATGCCAGATGATATCTGAACGAAGGTACCAGCCGTCTTGTTGCAGTGCAAATGCGACCCGCCAGGGAATGCCGATCAAGTCTTTAGCCTTCAGGCCCTCGGGAGTTGGAGGACGATAGCGCATGGCTCTCGCCGGGTTCTTGCGGTCCCGGCCCCGCCAAGTCCTATTGCCACTCGTATATGCGTCCCCAATGTTTAGCCAAAGAGTCCCGTCAGGCCGAAGCGTTCTGCGGACTTCGCTAAAGACACTGGTCAGATGATCAATGTAATCTGCCAGATTGTGTTCAGCGCCGATTTGGTCCTCCACCCCGTAGTCACGGAGTCCCCAGTAAGGCGGGCTGGTGATACACGCCTGGAAACAGTTGTCTGGGAGTCTTTTGAGCTCAAATAGCGCATCCCCGACGATGATTTTCGAGTCATTTGGGCACATTAGTGATACCGAGACTGGCATTTCGGAGTTACCTAAAGGAGGAGGGTTGGCCATGGTTCATTCTAGAGCCTGCCAAATGACCTGTCGAGGGTGGTGCCGGGAGCAAGGGTCAAAGTCCAAGGGGATTGCCGCCTAGATCTTCACCCCCACTGCCCAGACGTAGCCGTCCGGGTCTGCGATCATGGTCTCCCGCCACCCATGGGGCTTGTCCTTTGCAGCCTCTACGATAGTCGCCCGCGCCCCCCGCGCCCTCGCCTCGACCTCGTCGGGGTCCAACCCTAGAGCCCTGAGCTCGGCCCCGAGGCCCCTCATCATCCCCGAGGCCAGGGGGTCGACCCACGGGTGGTCTTCGTAGGTGTGGTCGGCGTGGAGCATGAAGTCCATGCCGCAGATTCTCAGGGCCGCAAAGTCTTCGTCGAAGTAGACCACCTCCGCCCCGAGGACGTTTTCGTAAAATTCCACCGAGCGGGCCGGCCTGCGCACCAGTAAATTGAGGGAAAAGGGCGGCAGGCTGCGGCCGTAGTCATCGGCGGGCATCCAGGGCTTTTGGGTGGCCTTCTGCATCCTTCTGTGTTTCTCGCTCTGTCGGGGACGTAATCTTGACAGAATCTTGAACGGCTGACTAGTATGGCCTCACTCGTCCCGGAGAAAAGCGATGCCCCTGTACGAATACCGCTGCGCCGACTGCGGTCATCAGTTTGAAATGCTGAGACCCATGCGGGAAGCCGACGAACCCACCGTATGCCGCTCCTGCAACAACGGCGCCCAGAGGGTCTTATCGGTGTTTGCGTCCTTCTCCGCCAGTGAAATGGGTCCCCCGCTTCCCATGGCCGGCGCGGGTGTCGGCTGTGGAGGCTGTTCACCAACGGGGTGTGGCTGCGCCCACTAGCTAGCCCGACCCTGCTCTTCCAAGTCGGCCCCTTTTCTTTCCAACGTAAATCTACGGCTTACTCGCCACCCGAGCCCCACGCTGACCAATAGCAGCGCCTGGCCGATAGCCATTATCGCAACGAATAGGGTGGCGTCCCTGAAGAAGGGCTCGGGGAACATGGCGATGAGGTTGTGGACTCGGGGGTTGAGCCGCCACAGGTCGTTGGCGAAGCTCAGCTGGTGGAACTTGAGGAACAGGGATTCAAACCCGACCACGGACCCGATGCCCAGCGCCCCGATAATCAGCAATGTGACCGCCCCGCCCCAAGACCCCACCCGCACCACTCCGGCCATCGAGTCCCTGCGCCTCAACAACACGTACGCCGCTATGCTTGCCGCCAGGTAGCCCAGCGTGATCCACTGCCACATGTAGACGCCATGAATCAGCCCTTTGACGTCCTTCATGTGTAGGACCTCCCGCTCCGTGAAGAGGGGTTGAAGCTCCCCGTAAATCACCGCGTCGATGTCGATGAGACCGGAGTCGTCATTGAAGTAGTAGCGTATCTCCTCACCGATGCGGGAAAGCTCGGCGCGGGCTATCCCGGTGCGAAGGCTGATGTCGTACCGATCGAACCCGTATTCATACAGGGCCCCGGCGTTGATGGCGAAACGAAGGCTGCTGGTCGCCAGCAGGATGGGGATGGAGATGACGGCCAGGGCCGCCGCTGCCCGGAGGGCTAGAGGGAGAGCACGAGTGCGGAGTGTCATCGGGGCGATGGTAGGGAGCGGCCAGTTTTCTTGTCAAGGAGACGGGCTGGCCGGTATAATCATTCTCGGCCCCTCTACACGGCGGGGGAGGAGCCGGATGCCCCTCAACTACGAACGTCCCAACTTCGACACCCTCACCGACATAGTGGCAATGCTCCGCGCCCCCGGCGGATGTCCCTGGGACCGGAAGCAGACCCACCGGTCCCTCGGCAAGTATCTGGTGGAGGAGTGCTACGAGGCCCTCCAGGCCTTCGACGAGGACGACCCGGCCAAGATCAAGGAGGAGCTCGGCGATGTCCTGCTCCAGGTGATGCTCCACTCCCGGATCGCCGAGGAGAAAGGCCTGTTTGGTGTGAACGACGTAGTGTCGGGGCTGACCGACAAACTGGTCCGTCGGCATCCCCACGTCTTCGGTGACGACTCCGCGGTCACCGCCGAGGAGGTCGAGGCCAAATGGGAAGCCAACAAGCGCAGGGAGAAGGGTCGCAAGTCGGTGCTCGATGGAGTGCCGATGGCCATGCCCGCCCTGGCCCGCAGCCAATCGATTCACCGACGGGCGGCCAACGCCGGCTTCGACTGGGACGACGTCGAAGGAGTGATGGACAAGCTCGACGAAGAGATAGCGGAGCTCAAGGAAGCGTCCACTGCCGAGGAGCGTGAGGAGGAATTCGGGGACGTGCTCACGACCTTGGTGAACGTGGGCCGCAAGCTGGACCTGGACATGGAAACGGCCCTCCGCAAGTCAAACCGGAAATTCGTCCGGCGTTTCTCCCGCATGGAGGAGCTCTGCCGGGAGCGGCGCCTCGACCTGATGGAGATGGGCTTCTCGGAGCTGGAGGAGCTGTGGCAGGAGACCAAGGGCATTCTTGCCCTGGAGGAAAAAGCCTATGGGTAACAACGGAGACGGCAGCCTGCCCCTGGCCGGGGTGAGGGTGCTGGACATGAGCCAGGCCTTGGCCGGGCCCTTCGGCTCCCGCATCCTGGGAGACCTGGGCGCCGAGGTTCTGAAGATCGAGCAGCCGGGAGTCGGCGATTCCAGCCGACGCTTTCCCCCCTACTACCTGGAGGGCGAGAGCGCCTACTTCCTCGGCATGAACCGCAACAAGAAGGGCCTGACCCTCAACCTGAAGAGTGAGAAGGGCCGGGAGGTCTTCAAGGGCCTGGTAGAAGTCTCCGACGTGGTCTTTGAAAACTTCAGGCCGGGGGTGCTGAACCGCCTGGGGTTCGGATACGAGGCCCTCAAAGAGATCAACCCGCGTATCATATATTGTTCGATATCGGGCTTCGGGCCCTCGGGGCCGCTGAAGGACAACCCCGCCTTCGACGGGATGATCCAGGCCATGGGCGGCGCAATGAGCGTCACGGGATTCAGTGGCGGCCCCCCGGCCCTGATGGGCTATCCCATGGGCGATGTGGGTGGGGGGTTGTATGCCGTCCAGGGGATTCTGGCCGCACTCTACTCCCGGGAGCAGAAGGGTGTCGGGCAGGAGATAAACATAAGCCTGCTGGACGTCCAGATCGCCCTGCAGGCCCACGTCGGCCAACTGTTCCTGGTCTCTGGAAACCTCCCTGATCCCATCGGTAACAGCCACGAGACCAACGTCCCCATCGGGGCCTTCCGGACCAGTGATAACGCCTACGTCCAGATAAGCTGCCCCACCCAGAAGTTCTACGAAAACCTCGCCAACGTCATCTCCCGCATGGACGGGCTCGGAGACCTGCCCGCCGACCCCCGCTTCGCCTCCCCGAACCTTCGCCACGAGCACAAGGCGGAACTGGAGGAGATCATCCAGAGGGCGTTCTCCGCCAAGCCCGTAGCGCAATGGCTGAAGGAGCTGTCAGAGGGACAGGTGCCCGCGGCCAAGGTCAACAACTTCGCCGAAGCCCTGTCCAATCCGCAAATCCTGCACCGGAAGATGGTCGTCGAGCAGCGACACCCGGTGAGTGGGACATACAGGGCCGCCGGCAACCCCATAAAGATGTCCGACACCGAGGGCGAGACCTTCGCGCCCGCGCCCACCCTCGGCCAGCACAACCGCGAGGTGCTCATGGGCCTACTGGACTACTCGGAAGAGGACGTGGCTGCGCTGGAGAAAGAAGGGGCCATATAGCCATGCCGGAAGACACTTCGGCCCACCCCATACTTGGCAAAGTCGATCGTGAAGAGTTGGTGGAGCTTGGCAAGTCCCTCGTTCGGATACCCAGCCCCATCGGCGAGGAGACGGCGGCGGCCCGCTGGGTCGCCGAATACATGAAGGCTCGCGGCTTCCAGGTGGAGCTGCAGGAGGTGGAGCCCGGCTGGTTCCAGGCCGTTGGCGTCGTGAAGGGCTCGGGCGGGGGACGGAGCATCATGTTCAACGGCCACCTGGACAGCAACCCCATCGCCGCGGGCTGGACCCGAAACCCTTACGAGCCGTGGGTCGAGGGCAACAGGCTCTACGGCGCAGGCATCAGGAACATGAAGAGCGGCGTCGCTTCCATGATCCACGCCGCCGACGCCATCATAAGGTCGGGCGTGAAACTGCGGGGAGACGTGGTGGTCGCCTGCGTTCTGGCCGAGCTCCAGGGGGGCCTCGGAACGAAATACGTCATCGAGCACGGGTACCGAACGGACGTCGCCGTGGTAACCGAGCCCTACAGCGCGCATCACGTCGTCACCAAGCACGGTGGCATGAGCAAGTTCTCCCTTCACGTGAAGGGTCGACACCCGGAAGGCGCCGACGTAACCGGCGTCGACGCCATACCCAAGATGATGAAGGCTATAGAAGCCGTATACGCTGCGAAGCTGACCCACAACCCCTGGGTCGTGGAAGGCCTGCCCTGGCTGAAGATAGGCTCGATCATCGGGGGGCGGGGGGAGACCTACGACATGCGCTCCGTCAGCCGCAACTGCGACCTGTGTACGGCTTTCATTGCCGTGAGCACGGTGCCCGGCATGACCGCCGAGACCATCCGCGCCGACCTGGAGTCCGCCCTTGATGCCCTACGACAAGAAGACCCCGACTTCGAATACGAGCTGGTCCACCCCATCGAGCGGAAGTTCAAGACCTGGATTCTGGACCATCCGCCCATGGACATGTCCGCCGACGAGGAGATCGTGAAGACGGTGGCGGCGAGCTACAAGCGGGTGACGGGCAACGAGCCCAGGGGGACCGGGCTTCCGGCCTCGGCCCTTTCCGCCAGGTACGGGGACGACGACGCTCACCTCTGGCTAGCGGGCATCCCCGCTCCCATTTACGGCCCCGCCGGAGGCTCCTACGGCAACGATTACTCGGACATCGATGAGATGGAGCTTTGCAGCCAGGTCCTCGCCCTGACTGCCGAGGCGATATGCTCCTAGCCAAACAAGAGGCGTGAGATGCTGCTTCGGCGAGCTTTGATCGGCAGACCTATGGAGATGCGGATTCTGGCCGCGGCCATAGAGCAAGTTGCCCATGTGGTCTTTTCGGAGAATGTGGGCGTGGTGTCGGGCCCCTCGGCCAAGCGCTGGGCCGACTCCCTGACTCGGACCGCGGGTATATCCGGGTTGCCGGAGATGTTGGCTCGGGCGGTGGGCGTCCGGATGGCTGGCAAGATCATCGAGAAAGCGCCCTTCGGGCGGGCAATAGCCGGCATGGATATTCCCGCCCTGCCCACGGCGTCCCTTATCTCCACCCTATCGGGCAGGGGCGGCAGGCAGAACGCCTCGGACTTGGGAGAGAAGATTATTGCCGGGTTGTCGGGCGCCGTTCCGGGACTCGGGGCCGTCAGGGAAGTGGCGATGCTGGACGGCAACCTGCTGTTCCACGAACCCTTGCGCTACGTCAAGCAGTCCAGGAAGGCTTTGAAAGAGGCGCTGACCGCGCTGCCGGTGGAGGTGGGCGCCGTGGCCCTGGCCGCCGAGGCCCTGCTCAAGGGCGGGAAGGTCAGGACTTTGGAACCGGGGCCTCGGCCCCCGGATTGAATAGGGGACAGAGTTCGGAGAATTCGCAGGGGCAGGACGGGTTGAGACGGGGCTCGAACTCTTCATCTTCTATGGACTGGGCCACCGAGGTTACTGTATCCTCGGCCCGCTTGAGGGTTTCCTCGTCCCGGGCCCCGACCTCCACGTTGGTGTTGGAGCGCAAGTGGTAGAGGGACAGCTTCTCCACCGGCAGCAGCCACGTACCGCTCGCCCCTATCTGGTACATGCTCAGCTGGAGACTCTCCTCCACGTCGCTCGTGGTTATGTCCCTCTTCCCGCTCTTGTAGTCCAGGATGTTCAGCCCGCCCGTGGGAGAGATGTCCACCCGGTCTATGTACCCCCGAAACGGGACTCCCCCGACGTCGACGGTGAACCACTTCTCGGTGGCCAGCGGGAGGCGGTAGTCCCTGGAGTTGATCTCCCAGAAGCGGGTCAGTATCTCCCTTCCGGTCTGCTTGTCCGCGGCCTCGCGCTTCTTGCTGAAGTACCCTGCCGAGCTCCACGCCCGCTCGTAGAAGTCGAGGAAGTCCTCGAGGCTCGGGGGGACCTGCTCCTTCCTCTTGTAGAAGAACTGTGCGCACCGGTGCAGGGTGTGGCCGAAGCTGAAGTAGAATCGGGGCTTGGTGGGCAGCTTATCGATGTACTGAAACCTGTAGAATAGGGGACAGGTCTGATAAGCTGAAATCTGGGAGTAGCTGAGGGGGCGCACGGAGCGAGTATAGGAATCGTCGGGGGGACGGGTCAAGGCGCGAACCTCGGCCCCGGACTCTCAAGGAGGCATCAGGATGACAAAGACTTTCAAGACCCCGGAGGACTACCTGGAAAGCATCCGGGACGGTAGGGTGGTCTACGCCGACGGCGAGAAGATCACCGACATTGCCGAACACCCCATCACCCGGCAGGGCGCCCTGTCCTTCTCCCGACAGTACGGGCGTTTCCACGATCCCGCCCTCAAGGACACCTTCACCGCCCCCGACCCCGAAACGGGGGAGCTCGTCGACCTCTTCCTAATGCCTCCCCAGACCGCGGATGACCTGCTCAGAAGGGCCAAGGCCCTGGCCGTGTCCGAGGAGATGGGGTACGGCTCGGCGCCGGCGTTGAGCGATGCGATGCTTTCGCTCTACATGGTGTCGGACGAGTTGGCCGAAGCGAACCCGATGTACAAGGCCAACATCGACTCCCTCTACCGCCGCTTCCGGGACGAGGACCTGATCATGGCCGTCGCCATGTCCGACACGAAGGGAGACCGGTCCCTGCATCCCGGCCAGCAGGCCGACCCCGACTTGTACGTCCGCAAGGTGGCCGAACGGGACGACGGCATCGTCATAAGAGGAATGAAGGCCCACATCACGGGCGCAGCCTACATGCACGAGCTCGTGGTGATGCCTACCAAGAGGATGAAGCCCGACGAGTCGGAATATTCCGTGACGTGCATCGTTTCGCCGGGGACGGAGGGCGTGAAGCTGCTGATGAAGCCCCGGCGCATGGTCGGTTCCAGCTTCGAGTACCCGGTCAGCCACGACGCACCGGGCTCCGAGTGCTTCGTCTGGTTCGACGACGTGTTCGTGCCCTGGGAGAGGGTGATACAGAACGGTGAGGACTGGCTGTCCCAGCCCATAGCCCGGGGCCTGGGCCTGTTGCTTCGCTACTCGGCCCTGTGCACGATGAAACAGCAGGCGGAGGTCCTGGCCGGGGCGGCCTTCCTGCTGGCCAAGTACAACGGCGTCGAGAGGGCGCCCCACATCCGCGACCACCTGTTCGAGTTCGCCATGCTGGCAAGCTCCATGGACGCCTTTGTCACTTCCGCCGCCATGACCTGCACCACCTCCGACGGCATGGCCATACCCAACGGCGTGATAACAAACGTCGCCAAATACATGTTCACCGACAAGCTTAGCGACATGTACAAGCACCTCATCGACATCGGCGGGGCGATAATCGCGACGCAGCCCTGGGAGACGGACTACAACCACCCGGAACTGCACTCCGCCTTCAGGAAGTACCTTTCGGGCGGCGACAGGGCCACCGCCGACCAGCGGCTCAGGCTATACAACCTCGTGCGAGATATGGCCGCCGACGAATACGCCAGCCACTTCCTGGTCAGCGAGTATCACGGCGCGGGATCGCCCCAAGCCCAGAAGATGATGACCATCCACGGCTATGACTTCGACGCCGCAGCCGAGAAGGTGAGACGCCTCGCCCGGATAGAGGAGTAAGCCTGCTCAGCCGGTGAAGATCGGCGAGCCGTGGTGGTGGACCATGAGCCACCGGTCGCCCGTAAGGGTGAAGAGGTTGGTGGCCTGCACCTGGCCCGTGTTCTCCTGGCCTCCGGCTATGCTTCGCAGGTTCTCTACGCACGTGACCCGCGCCCAGGGCCCCGACACCAGGACGTGAACGTCGGTCAGGTGAAACTCCATGTAGCTGGTGTTGGCGAAGATGGCGGCCCAGCTCTCCCGTACCTCTTCCCATCCCAGCTTCAGGGTCCAGCCGGGATGAATGACCTGCGCGCTGTCGTCCTGCACCCACACCTGGGCCATCTGCTCTGCGTCCAGGCTTTCGAAGGCGCGATAAAACCTATCGTTGGCCGCAGTCACCTCGGATATGGCGTCCTGGTCGAGGGTCACGGTTCCCGCTAACCCCCTGTGCGGATGGGGTAGGGCGCCTTGACCAGGGCGCCGAACTTGGCCTCCGGAGCGGGAAATAGCTCGGGATGAAATATCTGGGCGAGGATTTCGAGTCCGTCCACCACCCGGGGGCCGGGCCGGTTGAAGTAGGATGAGCCGTCCACCACGTAGACCTCCCCCCGCCCCACCGCGTCGAGACCGTGCCATTCGTCGGGGAATGCGGTCTTCTCCATCTCCATCAAGGCCCGACCCGCGCTGAATCCGCACGGCATGACCACTATCAGGTCGGGGTTGTATTCGGCGATCCGGGGCCAGTCGACCTGGAAGGAGGGCTGCCCGGCAATGCCGATCCCGTCCTCACCTCCGGCAAGGTCGACCATCTCCGGCACCCAGTGCCCGCCGATGAACACCGGGTCGATCCATTCCATGCACAGGACACGGGGCTTCTTCTGCGCCCGGGCGGCGGTCTTTGCAACCCTTTCGATGCGGCTGCGCAGCTTGGAGACGACGGACTCCGCCCGGGACTCCTTCCCCGCCAGCCCGCCGACTATGCGGATGGTGTCCAGTATCTGGTCCAGGGTGTTGGGCTCCAGGGACACCACGCGGGTGTCGCACTGGAGCATGGAAGCAGCCGCCTCGACCTGGCTATAGGACACGGCGCAGACCTCGCACAGCTCCTGCGTCAGGATCAGGTCTGGTCGGGCCTCGTCCAATAGCTCCCGGTCTAGGTCGTAGATGCTGCTTCCGCCGTGTACCAGGCCGGTGATGGCGTCATGAATCTCTTTGCCGGTCATCGATTCTCCGTTGACCACGCTGGAGGTTACGGCGGGAATCTGGGCAGTCTGAAGGGGGAAGTCGCACTCGTGGGTCACCCCGACCAGGGAGTCGCCCAGCCCCAGGGCGAACACGATCTCGGTGCTGCTGGGCAGTAGGGAGCAAATTCTCATGCCGCGGCCCTCGCTTCGGCGATTTCTCGGCTGATTCGGGACAGGACGTTGGCGGTGTGGCCGGCATCCATGTTGTCCACCGTGTAGACCTTCTCCCCCGAGATGCCGTCCACCCCTCCCAGGTCTATCCACTTCTTCACCATCTCGAACTCTTCCTCCACGGACGGGAGAAGGTCTTTGCCCGTGAGGATGGACAGACAGCCCACCAGGCCGTAGCCGCCCCAGTTGGAGACGCTGGCTATGATCAGCCGGTCCGTGGGTGTGACCGCGGGGTCGGGCACGAGGGTCGAGACGGCGGGAATGTGATCGTAAACGGACCCCATGCCTATCTCGTTGCCGCCGTCGCCTATGGCCACCGTCTTCTCCACGCCCTCGAACAGGTAGTCCAGCTTGGCGGTGTGCTCGGAGATGTCCACGCTGCGCATGTTCAGGTAGAGCTTCGTCTCCCTCGTCATGCCGCAACGCTCGATGGAGATGGCGAGGCCCGGCTTGAGCTCTTCCAGGAAAACCTCTGCGATGGCCTTGCTGGCCTCGTGATCGGCGACCGGAAACTCCCGGACCTTGTTCTCCGGCTCCCCGACCAGGCCGCGAAGCATGGGAGTCGCTCCATCGGTCACGTAGGTGACCTCCCGCCCCAGCGCCTCCAAAGCCCGACCGATGGCCACGGCCCCCGGTGGTC
This sequence comes from Dehalococcoidia bacterium, assembly GCA_012270635.1. The sequence continues at coordinate 11,722 of JAAXHX010000128.1, forward strand.
CGTCGGTCTCCCACGAGCCCTTGACGTAAAAGCCGGTCAGGATGATCACCGGCCCCTCGGAGTCGAGGACGTACTGGGCGGCGCGCTGGCAAAAGTCGGGAGGCAGCTTCCTCCTGAGCCGAGATACGCCCCGGGTGTCGCCGCTGAGGATGATGTCTTCTATGGTCATTGGACTATCGACTAGAGGGCGGCTGTGGTCTCGTTGGGGATGTCGGTCACGAACATGTACCCCGGCGAGTGGGTGATCATGAGGGAGGGCCGGGACTTCTCGGCGACGGCCTGGGGGGTTACGCCGCAGGCCCAGAATACAGGGGTCTCGTCCTCCCTGATTTCTACGGGATCGCCGTAGTCGGGCTTGAAGATATCCCGGATCCCGATAGCCCCCGGGTCCCCGACGTGGACGGGGGCGCCGTGCACGTCCGGGTACCGGGACGTTACCTGGACGGCCTTCACCACCTGGGAATGGGCGATGGGCCTCATACTCACTACCATCGGCCCCGAGAAGACCCCAGCGCTCCGGGTCTGGATGTCGGTGACGTACATGGACACGTTGGCGCCCTGATCGATGTGGCGCATGGGGATTTGCGCCCGTATCAGGGCCTCTTCGAAGGTGAAGCTGCACCCCAGGAGGAAGGAGACTAGGTCATCCCGCCAGTACTCGCCGATTTCCGGCGTCTCGGTTTCCAGGACGCCGTCGCGGTAGACGCGGTAGGAGGGCAGATCGGTGCGGATGTCGGAACCGGGGGCCGAGGCGCG
>JAAXHX010000128.1:12493-13552 GCA_012270635.1 Dehalococcoidia bacterium
CTGACCGCCGCGGACGGGCTTTTATGGTTGTTCATGGAGAGTCCTCCTGTGGGAGTAATATACCATTCTCCTTCGGTATGCCCAATATGTGGACGTATGGACGCTGGCGCCTACCCTATTCCTGTTGTCTGGAGCCGGAGGATGAGGAGCTTTGGGGGTATAATTTGGCGCACACCCTTCCACCGAGAAAGGAATCTTCATGTCCCACGACGAGACCCGGACTAACAGGCTCTCCCAGGAGACCAGCGCCTACCTGAGAAGCGCCGCTCACCAACCCATCGACTGGCGCCCGTGGGGCGACGAACCCTTCCGCCTGGCCGCCGAGCGGGGAAAGCCCGTCCTGCTCGATATCGGGGCGGTCTGGTGTCACTGGTGTCACGTCATGGACCGCGAGAGCTACGAGGACCCGGAAGTGGCCGCCATCATCAACGACCGATTCATAGCGGTCAAAGTCGACCGGGACGAAAGGCCCGAGGTGGACCGCCGGTACCAGGGCGCGGTCGGGGCAATCACGGGACAGGGGGGCTGGCCCCTCACCGCCTTCCTCACCGAGCGGGGCCAGGTCTTCTACGGCGGCACCTACTTTCCCAAGAGCGACATGCACGGCAGGCCCGGATACAAGACCCTGCTGACCCGGGTCAGCGACCTCTACAGGGACAACAGGGACTCCGCACTGGAGAACGCCCGGAAGATAAAGGAGCATCTGGGCAAGCTGACCGTGCAGGCGGAGGACGGCCACGAGCTTCGAAAGTCGTCCGTAGATGAGGCCCTGGAGTCCATAGGCCAGGGCTTCGACATCGTGCACGGCGGTTTCGGCCGGGCCCCGAAGTTCCCCCACACCTCCGCCATCGAGCTGGCGTTGAGCAGGCATTACGAGACGGGGGAGGACTGGCTGAGCGTTATCTTCAACAAGACCCTGGAGAAGATGGCCCTGGGCGGCGTCTACGACCAGGTCGGGGGCGGCTTTCATCGCTACTCCGTGGATGAACGCTGGATAGTCCCCCACTTCGAGAAGATGTCCTATGACAACTCGGAGCTCCTTAGGAACTACGTTCACGG
>JAAXHX010000129.1 GCA_012270635.1 Dehalococcoidia bacterium
GCTCCTTGGAACGCCTTGCCCAGGCCATCGAGGCCGACGACTCCTTCGCCATGGCCCACGCCGCTCTCGCCTACCGCTATATGTACGAAGGCAACGTCAAGGAGGCCGGTAAGAGCATCAAGCGTGCAGGGGCCCGCGTCGAGGGGCTGACCCGACGGGAGCGCCTCCACGTCGCCGTCATCAACGCCTATATCCATCGCCCCGGCCCCGAGGCCCTCTCCCTGATGAAAGACTACCTCCGCGAGTTTCCCCGGGACATCCTCGTCCTCTACATCGCCAACAACCTCCTCTTCTACGGGTGCAGCGGGGGTGGCTCCAGGAGCTATCCCGCCGACCAGCTTGCTCTGTGCACTGAGGTCGCCCCTCACTATGGCGACGACTGGGCCTTCCAGAGCCGGTGGGCCTTCGGGCACCACGAGTCGGGCCTTCTCGACAAGGCCCTCCGCCTCGCCGAAGCATCCCTCAAGACCCGCCCCGACAACGCCGACGCCTCCCATTCCGTAGCCCACGTCCTCTTCGAAAGGGGAGAGTCCCGGGACGGCGCCCAGTTCCTGGAGCAATGGACCCGGGACTATGACCGCCGCGCCCCCTTCTACGTCCATCTTGCCTGGCATTATTGCCTCTTCGAGTTGTCCCAGGGCCACTACGCCAAGGTCCTGGACCTCTACAACCGCCGCATCCAGCCCGCCGTTGCCGCGGGCGACGGCGGCGCCCTCTCAGACGCCGCAGCCCTGGTCTGGAGAATAATGCTCTACTCGGAGACCGTCCCCGACATCGACTGGCAGGCCCTCCGCTCTCTCGCCGAGCCCGCCATCCGCACCGAGGGCACCGCCTACCGCGACGTCCACGCCGCCCTCGCCCTTGCCGGCGCCAACGATTGGAAGAGGATGACCGCACTGTTGGACCGCATCCAGGCCCGGGCCACCTCCGGCGACACCCTCGCCTCCGAGATCATGGTCCCCCTTCTCGAGGGCCTACAACGCTTCGCCCACGAAGAACCCGAAGAAGCCCTGGAGTTGCTCGAGCCCCTCTTCGGCCCCGCAGCCATGGACCAGATCGCCCGGATCGGCGGAAGCCATGCCCAACGGGAGGTGCTGGAGGACACCCTCCTGGAGTGCTGCCTGGAAACGGGCCGTTTTGACAAAGCCGAGACCATGCTCCGCACCCGCCTGTCCCGCCGCCCCTCCACCCGCGACCTCTTCTGGCTCGCCCGCGCCGAGACAGGCCTTCGCAGCTTCGATGCAGCCCGGCAGGACTTCCAACAGGCTGCCTTCGACTGGGCCGATTCCAACCATGACCCCGACTCCCCGGAGTTGGCCCGCCTCCACGCCTCTGTCTCCGGTCCCGCCTAGCGCACCCTCTCCCCTGCCCTGAACACGGCCACCACCTTCTCCAGCGCTCGCAGGTCCCGGGTCGGGTCTCCGTCCACCAGCAGCAGGTCCGCCTCTTTCCCAGGTCTCACCGTCCCCACCTGACCCCCAAGCCCCAGCGCTTCCGCCGCATCCCTGGTCCCCGATAGAAATGCCTGCTCCGTCGGCATCCCGACCTCCACCATCGACTCCAGCTCCCTGTGGAACTGCCCGAACGGATAGGCCCCCCACCCGCAGTCCGA
>JAAXHX010000130.1:0-3771 GCA_012270635.1 Dehalococcoidia bacterium
CGGGCTCGGCGGTGGTGCCTGCGTAGATGAGGCCGTTGGCCCGACGGTGGAGGTAGACGGGGAGTTCTTCCCCGTCTACCGAGGTCTCGTAGCTGGCGACCCAGTAGGGCCAGTAGTCCTCATCGGGTTTGCGGAGGGTGAGGATTTCGCCCTTCATGGCTCCGATTTCCAGGGGGAACCCGGTCCACTCCTTGGCCACGCCAGTCCAGGCGCCCATCGCGAGCACCGCGCCATCGCACTCCACCGTCCCGACGGAGGACTCGACCCCGGTGACCCGGCCCCCGGCCTGGACTAAGCCGAGACCCTCGCCGATGACGACCTGGGCGCCGCGGTTCTCGGCGGCCTTAGCGTAGGCGAGGGTAGTCCTGTAGGCGTCGAGCTGACCGGCGGACTCCTCCAGCATTCCGCCGAGGATGGGCTCGGCGAGGCGGGGCTCGATGCGACGGAGATCCTCGGGGGTGAGCATGGCATGGCCGGAGGTTGGGCCCCATTCGAGCATGTAGTCCCAGGTGGGCTGGCTGCGGGCGACCTCCATCCAGGGCATCTGTCGCATCATGATGTCGATGCCGGACTGCTCGGCGACTTCGGGGACGACGTACTTGAGGAACCGGACGGCGCGTCGCATGAAATCGGCGTGGAAGGGGGGCTCGATCCAGTGGAGGGGGACGCCGAAGGCCCCGGCCCCGTGCCCCGAGGCGCCGCTCCCGAGGGCGTCGCGCTCCAGGATGATGACTTTGGCTCCGGCCTCGGCGAGGAAATATGCGCAGGATGCGCCGACAATGCCGCCGCCGATTACTACTACGTCTGCCTTGTGTGCCAATTTGGGCTCCTTGTTGCTTGCGGTCTGATTTTCTTGCCCCTAATTCCTGCGCTATTCCATCATCTAATTTTGTTCCGGGATTATATACCCGTATGCCACTAAACTAACGATAGGCCGGCCGATAGGGCCGGGTTTTGCAAGCCGGGACGAAATGGAACCGATTAATCCTTTCACAGGAGGCCAGATCTTCATCGGAGCCTGGCGGATGTGGCAAGCTAAAAGCGTGGCCTATTTCATGGGCCAAGCCATCAAGATAGCCCCACTTGTCCCGCTCATGCCCACATTGAATAGTCCCGTCAACAAGGCCCTCCAGATCCGAAGTTTAGAGAATGGTCACTCCCGATCCCCCGCGCGGCGACCCAACTGCATAGATACGTTGAGGGTTTAAATTCCTCTGTTGGCGGCCAGTTTGTGGTAGCCGTACTGGGTTGTTAGAGATTTGGTGAAGCGGTCGGGTTTGAGTTGCTCTATGTCGCAGGGAAGTGGACGGTCGAAGACGAGGTCGGCGATTATTTTACCGAGGTAGGCGCTGCAGAGGATGCCCGGAAGGGTGACAGCCGCGAATAATCCTTGCCAGCCGGGGACACCACCAAGAACGGTGATGCCGTCGGCGGGGTTGGGTCGGGGGCCTGCCAGGTGCTCGACAAGCTCTGCGTCTTCTATGCAGGGCATCATGCGGAAAACGCGCTCGAGGATGACCTGGTGGGCCTCGGGGGTGGTTATGTTGTCGAACTTGCCGGGCTCTACGGTGGCGCCGGCATAGATGAGGCCGTTGGCCCGGCGGTGCAGGTGGACGGGGAGCTCTTCCCCGTCTTCGGAGGTCTCGAAACTTGCGACCCAATAGGGCCAATAGTCTTCATCATCCTTGCGAAGGGTGAGGAGGTCGCCCTTCAACGCACCAATTTCAAGGGGGAAACCGGTCCACTCCTTGGCCTTGCCGGTCCAGGCGCCCATGGCGAGGACTGCGCCATCACACTCTATGGTCCCGACGGAGGACTCGACGCCAGTAATTTTGCCTCCGCTTTGAGAAAGACCGGTGGCTTCCCCTATCACGACCTCTGCGCTGCGGTTCTCGGCGGCCTTGGCGTAGGCGAGAGTGGTCCGGTAGGCGTCGAGCTGTCCGGCGCCCTCCTCCAGTATTCCTCCAAGTATGGGGTCGGCGATGCGGGGTTCGATGCGGTGAATGTCTTCAGGCGTGAGCATGACGTGGCCGGAGCTGGGGCCCCGTTCGAGCATGTAGTCCCAGGTGGGCTGGCTTCGTGCGACCTCCAGCCAGGGCATCTCCCGCATCAGGATATCGATGCCCGCTTGCTCGGCGATGTCAGGTATGACGTATTTGAGGAACCGGATGGAGCGGCGCATGAAGTCGGCGTGGAACTGGGGCTCGATGAAGTGAAGAGGGAGAGTGAAGGCTCCGGCCCCGTGACCCGAGGCCCCGCTGCCGAGGGCGTCGCGCTCCAGGATGATGACCTTTGCACCGGCCTCGCTGAGGAAGTAGGCGCAAGACGCGCCAACGATGCCGCCGCCGATGACTACTACGTCTGCCTTGTGTGCCAGGTTGCGCTCCTTTTTCTTTGGGGGCTTATTTGGGGACCGGGTTCACTCTGGTCCTCTTACGTCGGGAGGAGGGGATGGATTCCGGCTCGGGGGCCGGAATGACGGAGGCGACGCCCTTCCGCTCATACTTCGACAGGCTCAGCACGGGCGGCCCCCTGCCTCTCGGATTATGCTTCGGACTTTCATAGATGAGGTTTCATCTGGCTCAGGGCGATGGGAATGACGAGGGCAGCTAGGCGGAGAGGGAGTAGAGGCGGGTGCAGTTGTCCCACATTACCTTCTTCTTGGCCTCTTCGCTGAGGGGAAGCTTGAGGAAACTGTCGGTGGCGAAGGGGTATATGGAGTCGGGGTGGGGGTAGTCGGTGGAGAAGACGAAGTTGTCGTCGCCGACCCAGTCGATGGCGTACTTGGAGGGTTCTTCGTCGGGGTCGATGACGGCGAAACACTGGCGCTTGAAATACTCGCTGGGGGGCATGGACAGATACTTGGAGGCCTGCTCTTCCCGGTGCTCGTGGTGCTCGTCCATGCGCCAGAGCCAGAAGGGGAGCCAGCCCGCGTTGCACTCCAGGTGGGCGACCCGGATGCCGGGGAACTTCTCCAGGACCCCGCCGGCGCACATGCAGAGGGCGGCGTACATCTGCTCGATGGGGTGGCAGGCGACGTGGCCCATGGTCCAGATGCGGTCGGGTTCGTTGTAGAAGCGGTCGGCGATGGCCTGGGGGAGATTGCACTTGAAAGTTTCGTGAAAGGTGACGGCCATGTCGAGCTCCTGGCAGACCGCCCAGAGTCGGTCGTATTCATCGCTATGCCAGTTGCGGCCCCGGATGGGGTTGGGGTGGAGATAGATGCCGACGAAGTCGAGGTCTTCGCGGGTGCGGCGGACTTCGGCGACGGCGTTGTCTATATTGGAGACGAGGATCATGGCGATGCCCTTGAGCCGGGCGGGGCTTTCGGAGCAGAAATCAGCGAGCCAGTTGTTGTAGGCCTTGGCGACGGCGTCGGCGAAGGGTTCGTCTTGGTAGTCGACACCGGCGACTACCATGCCCCGGGAGGGGTAGAGGTTGGCGACGTCCAGCCCCTCGACCTCCATGGCGTTGACCTGGGAGACGGGGTCAAATCGACTGTCTATGGCTTCCTGCATGTACTTGTTGCTGCGGGAGTGGGAGATGTTGAGTCGGGCCTTTTCCTCCTCGTGTTCCAGGTGCTTCTGGTTGGAGAGGAAAGCGCCCAGGATGTCCCCTTCGATGGTGGTGTTCATGTCGACGGGATCCTTGCTGGTGCCGACGGGGGCGCGGTCCTTGTAGGCGGGGTCGATGTAGTTGAGCCACAGGTCCCAGGGCTCGTGGGTGTGCATGTCGCTGTCCATGACCTTGAAGCCATTTTTCGCCATTGGG
>JAAXHX010000130.1:3895-4700 GCA_012270635.1 Dehalococcoidia bacterium
CCGACTGGTATCGGGAGGCCTGCTCCACGCGATGCTCATAGTGCTCGTCCATGCGCCAGAGCCAGAAGGGGAGCCACCCTGTATTGCATTCGAGGAAGGCGACGCGGAGTTCAGGGTATCGATCGAGGATGCCGCCGGCGCAGAAGCAGAGGCAAGCGTACATCTGCTCGATGGGATGGCAGGCGACGTGGCCCATGGTCCAGATATGGTCGGGCTCATCGTAGAAGCGGTCGGCGACGGCCTGGGGGAGGCTGCACTTGAACGTCTCGTGAAAGGTTACGGGGATATCCAGCTCCTGGCACTCCTGCCACAGGGGGTCGTAGATCGGGTTGTGCCAGTTCCGACCCTGCACGGGGTTAGGATGCAGGTAGGCGGATAGGAATCCCATTCCGTTCCGAGTGCGTCGCACCTCGGTGACGGCCTCATGGACGTCGGCGGCTAGGACCATGGCCGCGGGCCGCATCCTGGCAGTGTCCCGGCTGCAGAAGTCGGATATCCAGTCGTTGTAGGCCCGGGCCACGGCGCCCGCGTATCGACCATCTTGATAGGGGACACCGGCGACTGACATGCCTCGGGTGGGGAAGATAATGGCCAAGTCCAAACCCTCGGTGTCCATGGCATGAAGCTGGGACACGGGGTCGAAGCCGCGGTCTATGGCGGGCTTGAGGTACTTGTTGCCGTGCTCGGCTTCGACCTTGCGGCGGCTTGTTTCTTCCTCGTTGACTTGGATGTCGGCGTTGGCGAGAAAGCCGGCGATAGGCTTTCCCTGAATGGCCATGTTCATGACCAGCTGATCTTTGGTCAT
>JAAXHX010000131.1:0-2205 GCA_012270635.1 Dehalococcoidia bacterium
GGGCCGCAGGGCCCGACGCCAGGCCAGCGTAGCTCAGCGGTAGAGCAGCGGTTTCGTAAACCGCAGGCCAAGGGTTCGATTCCCTTCGCTGGCTCCACCCCCTTTATTTTCAAGTCTCTCGCACCCTCTATATAAAGCGGGGTGAGAGGACACGACCCGTAGGGCGTCACAGGAGGGGTTACCCCGACGCTTTCCCTACAGTGACGAGAGCGTCACTGTGATCCCCTTGCCATCGCTCTAGCTTCTTAAGCTCCAAAGAAGACACCCCCAGGGATTACATCCCTGAGGGCGGCTTTTTCAACGCACTTTGTCTTGCTCAGCTACGCATTGCCTGACAGGGGCGGACTAGATCAGCCGGCAAAGTAGCGGACGATTACCGATAGCACCTGGTCCTTGGTGATGATGTCGTTGAAGTAGTCTCTTATGGCCGTGAGGGCTTCCTCCCGGTCTATCACACCATCGCCGTTCGCATCGTACCTATCGATGGTAGCGTCGCCGGTGTCGTTGACATCGGTGACGGTTATGGTCACGGGAGTAGTCCCAGTCTTACCCTCGTCGTCCGTTGCGTTGATGTTTATGTTGTACTCGTTGTTCCTGTCCTGGTCGGTCGGGTTCTCGTAGTCGGGAGGCGAGTTGAAAGTCAGCACTCCCTCGTTATTGATGGAGAAGTCACCGGCGTCAATCCCAGACAGACTCCATTCGAAGCCCTCGGTCTTGCCCCCAACGGTGTAGGAGGCCACGGGGCTGGTGTTGTTCTCCGGGTATGCCGCATCTTCTCTTTCGGGGCCCTGTACGGTCAGGTCGATCTCCGGAGGCTCGTCAACGTTGGTGACTTCTATGTTGACGTCTATGGCGTCGGAGGCTCCGGACGGGTCTGAGACGGAAAGGGTGACCCGGTAGCTCGTGCGCTCTTCGTAATCGAGGGAAGTGCCGACGCCGACGGTGATCTGGCCCGTTGCTTCGACAACGTCGAACAGGTCCGCGTCATCGCCGCTAATGCTGTAGACCAGCACGTCGTTATCGGGGTCACTGGCTTCGACGGGGTCACCCACGGGCGCGGCATCGGCGGAATTCTCATTAACGGTCCTGCCGGTGGGGTCCCTGTCGACGAACGTCGGGGGCCGGTTGACGTGGGGTATGCCCACCACGGCGTCGTCCGTTTGAGCCTGGGCGGTCTTGGCATCCGTGGCGCTTTCCCGGTCCTCGTAGGTGGCGGTGGCCCTCAGGTAGTAGTCTGCATCATCCGCAACGGGCATGTATATCCCGGAGGCGCCCTCGTCAATGTCCATCCACCCGCCGGTGCCGTCTGCGGACTTGGCCCACTGCCATCGAATCTTGGATGTTACGTGGTCGGGGTCGGACAGCGCAGCAGTGATGCGGGTCCCCTGTATGGGCTGACCCGACGAGAGGGTTACCGTTCCGGCCTCGTCTACATTGGTAACGGCAACGGTTATATCGACCTCGGTAAGGTTGCCCTGGCTGTCCCGGGCCCCGATGGTCAGGTCGTAGACGTTGTCCACGTTCTCGTCCGCCGGGTCCTCGAAGTCGGGAGAGGAGTTGAAGTCGAGGGCGCCGCCGGATATGGAGAAGAGGCTGGAGTCATCGCCGGAAAGGTTCCACCCGATTTCCTGGCCCTCGGGGTCGTCAGCGGTGAACGTCGTGACCGAGCCCGTGCCGTTCTCGGGGTATTCCATGCCCGTAACGGGTACGGTGAACGTGGGGCGTTCATCGACGTTGTTGACCGTTATGACAACGCTTACGCTGTCATATTCGCCATCCGGGTCGGTGGCTCTGACGGAGACCCGGTAACCGGTCTTGGTCTCGTAGTCCAGGGTTGTTCCGGCGGCCACCGATATCTGGCCTGTGCTCTCGGCTATGTCGAAGGAACCGGCGTCGGTGCCGCTCATCGAGTAGGTCAGGGTGTCGCCGTCGGCGTCTTCGGCGGCCACGGGGTCGCCCACGGGTGCGCCTTCAGCAGAGTTTTCGTTCACCGACCTTTCGGGAGAGCGGTCGAGGAACCGGGGCGCCGTGTTAATCGCCGGCTTGCCCAGTACGGCTTCGCTCGTTGCGCTGCTTGCACTCTTGTCAGCGGTTGAACTCTCCGCATCCCGGTAGCTGGCAGTGGCCCGCAGGTAATGGTCCACATCTTCAGTATTCGGCTCGTATATGCCGGACCTGGCATCGGGGGCGCTGATGTCCGTCCAG
>JAAXHX010000131.1:2284-10892 GCA_012270635.1 Dehalococcoidia bacterium
CTCGGCTCATTGGTGGAGAGGGTTACCGTACCCGCCTCGTCCACGTTGGTGACGTTGACGGTCACGTCGATCTCAGTGAGCCTTCCACCACTGTCGCTGGCCCCCACCGTAATGTTGTAGGTGTTGTCGGCGTCGGAGTCGGTCGGGGCTTCGTAGTTGGGCGAAGAGTTGAAGGTCAGGGCCCCACCGGCGATAGAGAAGTCGCTGGCGTCGTTTCCGGAGAGTTTCCAGCCGACTTCCTGGCCTTCGGGGTCAACGGCAACGAATTGCTCAACGGCCCCTGCGCCGTTCTCGGCGTAATTTATCTCGGTGTCTCCCTGGGTTATCGCCGGGGGCTCGTTGACGTCCGCGACCGTTATGGCTACACCGACGCTGTCGCTCTCGCTGGACGGGTCGGTAGCGGTGACGGTAACGGAGTAGGAGCCCATGGTCTCAAAGTCCAGGGCGGTCCCATCGGCCACCGAGATCTGGCCTGTGTCCAGGTCGATGTCGAAGGAAGTGGCATCGGCGCCGCTCAGGGCGTAGACCAGCGGGTCGTTGTCGGGGTCCTCGGCGGCGACCGGGTCGCCCACGGGAGTGCCGGCCGGAGCGTTTTCGTTCACGGTCCTTCCGGGCGCCGTGTCAAGGAACTCGGGGGGGCGATTGACGTGAGGCTCAGCAATCACAGGGTTGACCGATATTCCATGAGCCGTTTTGGCATCGGTGCTTTGACCGTCTTCGTAGGATGCGCTGGCACGCAGGAAGCTGCCTACGTCGATCTCAAGCGGCGTGTATGTTCTGGTAGTGGCGCCGCTGATGTTCGTCCATCCGATGAGTCCATCGGATGACCGAGACCACTGCCACTCGGCTTGAGAGGTGACGCGGTCGGGGTCGGAGAGGTCGGCAATCAAGCGGACGCCTTCCTGGGGCTGCCTGGAAGAAAGGGTTACTACGCCGCTTTCGTCAATGTTGAGGACCGTAATGGTCACCTCGGCGGGCGCAACGTTAAACCCGGGGTCCGTGGCCTCCACGGTCACCTCGTATATGTTGTCCCGGTTATTGTCCGCCGGATTCTCATAATCGGGGGTGACACTGAATTTGAGCCGCCCCTCCGATATGGAGAAGTCAGCGGCATCGTTTCCCGAGAGCTGCCATCTAATCGGCTGGCCTTCCGGGTCGCTGGCGTCGAACTGCGCTACCGATGCCGTGCTGTTCTCAGGGAAATCCAGGGTGTACTTCTTTGGCTCGACGGGCCCCTGTGCGTATCCCAAGTCCTGCAAGGCGGAGGGGAGCAATAACGTCATCAGCAGGGCGCCTATCAGCGCCACAGCGGTTGCTGCAAGCATCCTTAACGAGGGTTTCGACATCCGGGACCTAATCGCACTTGTCATTTAGTCAATCTCCACTGAACTCAGCCTCTAATTCTTCCGCGAACAGACAACGGTAGTCGACATGGAATAGAGGCAACAATGTATGAACAATGATATCACATTCCGTCTAGTCTGAACCCCATGCGACAGATTGATTTAAGGCCAAATTTCGGGGAGACTTTGGCATGGGAACGCATGGGTTGTCAATGGCTGACACAGCTACTTTTTCTGTGGTTGCCAATTTCATGCGGGCTCTTCTTTCCGCGGACCGGTGGGAGACCGGGCGTCGCACAACCTGAGATGGCAGCACGGGCCTAGGCCCGGCGCAGGTCATGTCAGTACGTAAAGGCGATTCAGAGGCACTTCTCTAATCGCCTCCGAGGTCGCCTCCCGGCCGTTTACCACGACCCGGGACGTCCGGGGGTCTATTTCAATTTCGGGGTTGAGGCTGTTGCGGACCATCTTCCTCTTTGACGCGCTGCGGACGTTCCTGACCGGCAGGAGCCTACGGCGGCTCCCGAGCCGCTTCGCCAGTCCTTTGTCCACAGAAGCCTGAGAGACGAAGAAAGCGCTCAATCGGCCGGCAGTACGGCCCAGCGCGCCGAAGGCAGGGCCGTAAACCACCGGCTCGCAGTTCGATATCGAGGCGTTGCCCTCTCCCCTGGACCCCCAGGCAGTAAAGCCGCCCTTGATGACGGTCTCGGGCTTCACCCCAAAGAACCGGGGGTCCCAAAGAACGATATCGGCCAGCTTTCCCTTCTCCAGGGACCCGACGTAGTCCGATATGCCGTGGGTTATAGCGGGGTTGATGCTGATCTTGGCGAGATATTGGAGGATACGATCGTTGTCATTTTGGAGGTCGGCTCCACCGCGTTCCCGCTTCATCTTGTGCGCAAGCTGCCAGGTGCGCGCTATGACCTCTCCGATGCGGCCCATCCCCTGCGAGTCCGAGTTGATGATGGGAACGGCGCCCATGTCGTGCAGGACGTCCTCGGCGGCCATGGTCTCACGGCGTACCCGGGCTTCCAGAGCGGCGACGTCGGTGGGCAGATGGGGCGTAAGGCCGTGTACCAGGGCCGTCATGGGAAAGTGTTCCTGGTAGGTCCCGACGGTGTAGGGAACGGTGGGGGTCGTAGAGGAGGTCATTATGTTTTCCACCCCGGCCAGCTTGAGGAGGTCGGGGGCGTGGCCTCCGCCCACACCCTCAACGTGGTAGGCGTGGAGCGCCCTGCCCCCTATGGCCTCTATGGTGTCCGAGACCTGCATGGACTCCTGGAGGCCGTCGGTGTGGAGGGCCACGGAGACATCGTACTGCTCGGCGACCTGGAGGCAGAGGTCGATCACGTAAGGATAGGCGCCCTCGTCCTCGTGGATCTTCATGCCGCAGGCGCCGGCTTCTATGTTCCGCTCTATGGGGGCGGGATGGCTGGCCGCGCCTCGACCCTGGACGCCCAGGTTGATGGGGACTTCCTCGAAAGCCTCGAAGTACTTGTGGATGGTGAAGTCGCCGTTGTGATTCAGCCCCGCGCCTATGAAAGTGGTGAGCCCGGAAGTTATGGCGGTCTCCATGAGCTTGGGGTTGTCGTAGATGTGAACGTGGCTATCGACTCCGCCGGGAGTCGCAATCAGGCCGGCGGCGGGGAAGACGTTGGTGTTGGGACCCAGGACCAGGTCTACACCGTCCATGATGTCGGGATTGCCGGCCCTGCCGACCCCGGCAATGAGGCCGTCCTTGATGCCGACATCGCCCTTGAAGATGCCCAATACGGGGTCCACGACGACCGCGCCGACTATGATGCTGTCCAGCTCGCTGTCTCCCGGAGTCCGATATGCGTGCATCATGCCGGTGCGGCTGTTCTTGCCCCACCCATGAGTGATTTCGTTGCCATAGGAGGTGTGATCAGCCTCCACCTCCAGGACCAGGTCCGTGTCGCCGAGCCGGATGCGGTCGCCGGTGGTGGGGCCATATAGCGAGTCGTAGTCGGGCCTGTTGATATCGAAAGGCATGTCTAATCCTCCTGGTCTAGGAAGGAGCGGGCACGGGATCTTTTGAGGGCCTCGCCGCGTTGCTCGTCCGTCAGTCGGCCGTTCACCAAGCCCTGGAAGCCGTAGACTCTTCGTCTCCCCCCGATGTCAATCAGCCGGACTTCCCTGGTCTCCCCGGGCTGCCACCGGACCGCGGACCCCGAGGGCACGTCGAGTCGTCTTCCGTAAGCCGCAGACCGGTCGAACCGCAGCCTCTTGTTGGCTTCGAAGAAGTGGTAGTGGGAAGTGACCTGGACCGCGTGGTCCGAAGCGTTGGTCACAGAGACGGTGACAGCCTCCCGACTCTCATTTATTCGTATGGCGTCTTCCCTGGGAATGATCTCGCCGGGCTTCATCAGAGGCATCCTCCTATCTGATGGGGTCCTCCACATAGATGAGCTTGTTTCCGTCATCGAAGGTGACTTCCAGGCGAATGGGGGTGGCAAGGTCGGGAACGCCGTCCAGGACGTCGGCCTTGGAGAGGATATTGACGGCATGGTCCATAACCTCTTCATAGGTCTTCCCCTCGCGGCCATCCTCGAGCAGTTCGTCGGAGATTAGGGCCACGGCTTCCGGGTAGTTGAGCTTCAGGCCCTTGTCACGCCGCCTGCGAGCTAGCTCGGCGGCGGTGAAGATGGTAAGGCGGTCCATTTCCTTGGGGGTAAGACGCATGGCGGTCTCCTGGGTCCGGGGATTGAGTCACGTCAATTGTAGCCGAATGAACGGGGTTATTTGTACCCAAAAAGGTCCGCCCCCAGGGGAGTTCCCCTGGGGGCGGATTTCATTCGACTCTGGGCCGCCTAGTTAGGGCAGCGAGTCCCGGGTCCGGTTACGCCATGCGCCTGCGGTAGACGACGTATCCGATTGCTCCTGCCCCTGCGACTGCCGCGATAACTATTACCACGATTGCCCATACAGGGAACCCACCGTCGTCCTCAGCCGGAGGTTCGGGCGTAGGCTCGGGGGTTGCCGTAGCCTCGGGGGGAGCCGTGGGCTCAGGCGTTGCGGTGGCCGTGGCGGGTGGAGCCGTGGGCCGAGGCGTGGCCGTGGGCTCGGGCGCAACCGTGGGTTCGGGTTCAACGGGCTCATCAACGTCGGTGACCTGGATGGTCAGGACTATGGATGCACTGTCGCCGAGGGCGTTGGTTACGGTCACCTGGAGGGAGTAGCTGGCCCGGGCCTCGTAGTCCAAGGCGCCCTTGGTGCTGATCTGACCGGTGGCCGCATCGATGTCGAAGGTGTCTGCGGCGGCACTGGTGATCTCGAAAGTGAGAGGGCCGGCGGTGGACGCGGCGCCCACGGGGGCGCCAATGCTGACACCGGAGGCGGTGTTCTCGGCGATGGACCGGACGCCCGACTCCGAGTCCAGGAACATGGGCGCCGGGTCGCCGACTCTCAGTTCCGAGTCGCCGCCGATGGCCACTTCCATCTTGTCGATGTCCTTCAGGACACCGGCGAAGGTGTAGACTTCAGTCTCGTCCGGGGCGGTTACGGTATAGGTTATGCTGTCTTCGCCGAGGAGGATGAAGCTTACGGTCTGCCCCGACACCTCGACGGCGCCGCCGAGAAGGTTGGTGGACTGGTAGGCGAAGCCTTCAGGGATGGTCTCCTCTATGAGGCCGCTGGGGCCGTAGCCGGAGACCGACAGAGTAACCATGACTTCGCTGCCGGGGTCTACGAAGGCGGCGGGGAAGGAGCGGCTGGCCATGGGGGGCGCCGGCGGGTTGACGGTCACGCTGTCGTCGCCGCCTACGCTTCCGGTGAGCCTGTCGAAGCTGGTTATCATGCCGGAGAAGGCGTGGTCGCCGGCGCTGCTCGAGGCGGCGACGGAGTAGGTGAAGGTGTCGTCGCCGAGGATGGTGAAGGTGACGGTCTGCCCGCTCACGGTTACCGAGGATTCGGAGAGGGAGCTGGAGACGTAGGAGAAGCCTTCGGGAAGGGTTTCGGCGATGGAGCCAGCGGCGCCGTAGTCGGAGGAGTTGAGGGTCACGGTTACGTTGGCGCCGGGATCGACCGCCGAGGCGGAGAAGGACCTTTCGGCCATGGGGCCGGCGGGGCCGGTTACGTTCACGCTGGAGGCGCCGCCCACGGCCCGTTCCTCTTTTTCGAAGTCTTTGACCGTGCCGGAGAATTGGTGGGTCCCGGCGGCGCCGGCGGTGACAGTGTAGTTGAAGGTCGTCTCGCCGCCGAGGATGGTGAAGATGAGGTCCTGGCCGTCCACGTTCACGTTCTCGTCGGAGCGGAGGAAGGTGAAGCCATCGGGGATGGTTTCGGTTACGGAGCCGGCGACGCCGAGGCCCGCCACCTCCAGGGTGACTTCGAGCTCGCCGCCGGCGGCTACGGAGTCGGTTACGAAGGACCTGGTCGCGCTGTGCCCGTTCGCGTTCACCGTGTCCGGCAGCATCAGCGACAGCCCTGCGACCCCGACAATTGCGAGGACTCCCAGCAGCATCAGCGCTTTCTTTACCAAGGTCTCTACTCCTTCTTGCTTTCTCTCTTATTTCTCTGTGCGTCTCTCAGCCCCGTTCGGGTATTGCTACCCGGCGAAGTAGAGCTGGAGGACCTCCAGGACTTCGCCCCTGGTTATGGTGTCTGCGAAGTAGTCTTGCACGGCCTGGACCGCTTCATCCTTGCTGATGTCGCCGCTGTCGTCCAGGTCGTAGGCGTTGTCCAAGCCCTGGTTGTTGACGGCGATGGCAACGGCCACGGAGGCGCTGGCGCCCGACGGATCGGTCGCGTTGACGGTCAGGCTGTAGCCGGTGGTGGTCTCGTAGTCTAGGGATGCGCCCTCGGCCAGGGTGATCTGACCGGCGGAGTCTATGGCGAAGCTCTCTGCGCCGTCTCCCTCAAGGCTGTAGGCGATTTCGTCGCCGTTGGCGTCCGTGGCAGCCACGGGGGCACCGACGTTGGCGCCGGAGGCGGCAGTCTCGTCTATGCTGCGGGAGGCGGAGTCGGCCCCAAAGGCGGGGGCGTTGTTGACCGCGTTGGCGGTGGCCGCCGAGGCGCTCTGTCCGGAGGTTACGGCGTCGGTGTAGGCGACGCTGGCCTGCAGCATCATGCCGGAGTCCTCCATCACCGGGGTGTAGGAAGCTTCCATGGCCCCTTCGATGTCGGCCCAGGTCTCGCCGTCCGAGGAACTGGCCCACTGCCACTGCGCATCGCTTACGGGGGCGTTGCCGTCGCTCAGGGAGGCGGTTACCGCTTCCCCAACAGCCGGGCTGTCAGTGGAGAGGGTTACCGAGCCGGCTTGCTGCACGGCGGTTTCCTCTTGGATGACCGGCAGGTCGTTCTCATCGGTGACGTTGATGGTGACCATGATGGAGTCGGCGGCCCCAGACGGGTCCGTCGCCGTCACCATCACCATGTACTCGTTCTTCGTCTCGTAGTCCAACGCAGCCTTGGTCTCCAACTGTCCGTTGTCCCTATCTATCCCGAAGGAGTCCGCATCCGCACCGCTCAGGGTGTGGATTAGCGCATCCCCGTTAGCATCGGATGCTGACACCGCATCCCCGAACGTTACGCCCGCATCCGTGTTCTCAGCAACCGACCGGCTCGTCTCTTCCGACTGGTCCCCAGGCGTGTTCGCGTCCTGGTCAGGGAACGCCGGGGCAGTGTTGGCAGCATTGCTAGTCTGTACGTTCTTTTCCAGTATGGCTACAGCTACATCCGCCTCACCTATGTTGTCTGTATAGGTGACCCTGACCGACAGCCTGTCACCCCCCGCATCATCGTCAGTCGGTACGTAGGTGGACGACGTGGCCCCTTCAATCGTACAGAGCGCGCTAGCCGCCGCATCATCATCATCATCACAAGCAGCCGGGGGCGCAGCGTCTTTGAAGTTGTCGAAGGCACTCTCTTTGTCGGTGCCCTTGTACCACTGCCACTTGGCGCTGGTAACCCCACCGTCAGCGTCGCTCAGCGTGGCCGTCACAGGACGACTCACCTGCGGCTCCCTCTGGGACAGACTTATGGAACCAGCGTCCTCTGCATCCGTCACATTAACCGTCACGTTCAGCCTGCTGGTCAGTTTCCGGTCATCAGCGCCGGACGTGGCCACGATGGTTATCGAGTACGAACCCTGCTCCTCGTGGTCCGGTTCATGACTGGTCGATACAGTCAACGCACTATCGCTCGAATCGATGTCGAACTTCTTGGCGTCATCTCCCTCAAGACTGTAAGTGACTGTAGTGTCTGCTGTATCCCGGTCAGTCGCATCATAGGCGTCAGTCCGCAAGGTTGCAGTGGTGTCGTCTTCATCAGTCCGAAGCTGCTTGCTAGCGTCTTTTTCGGTTACCCACAGGGTCACCGGGGCACCTTCCATAAACGTCGGCGCTTCGTTCAGGTTCCCTACGCTGATGTTCACGTCCTGGGTCCCCATCGCACCCGACGGATCCTCCGCCTTCACCGTTATTACATAGACGTTGTCGCTGGCGGTGCCGCCTACGTCGTTCGGCGTCTCGAAGTCAAACTTAGCGTTGACCTTCAACTGGCCCGTGGAACTGTCTATGGTGAACTTCTCATCGTCACTGGCACCAGGGGCGTTCTCAGCATCCTCCACGATGGAGTAGATCAGGATGTCATTGTCCGCGTCCGACGCCGACACCGCCTTACCCACGTTCGTCCCCTCCGACGCATTCTCGTCCACCGACCGGGTTACCGTGCCATCGTCGTTCTGCTGATCCTCAAACGATGGCGCAGCGTTGGCCACCGTCTTCGCCTCCACCCGGTTGTCACTCACCACAGACGCACTCTTCCCCGCCCCAAAGCTGTCTTCATACACCACCGTCGCCCGCAGATAGCTCCCAACGTCCGCCGCCACAGGACTCCGCGACGCCGACGCCGCCCCCTCTATGTCCTCCCACGTCTCCCCGTCCTCAGACCTCGCCCACTGCCACGCTTCATCCGTCGAACCCTCCGGGTCCTCCAGAGTCGCCAGCAACCCACGCCCAGCCTGCGGCTGCGGCTTGTTCAAGCTCACACTGCCGTCTTCGTCCACGTCCTCCACCGTCACCGTGACATCGTGCTCCCCGCCAGTGGCCTTCAGCGTTACCACGTATACGTTCCGGTTCGCCAGCGTCCCCGTCGCCTGAGCCTGCGGAGACTCGTAGTTAGGCGACTCCTTGAACGCCAACACCCCGCCCTCTATCGTGAACAGGTCTGCGTCATCCCCGTTCAAAGACCACTCTATCGGGTCCCCATCCTGGTCACTCGCTACAAACACCGCCACAGGCTCC
>JAAXHX010000132.1 GCA_012270635.1 Dehalococcoidia bacterium
CCGCCATTCCCGACCCCGATCGGGAATCCATCCCCGGGGGCATGCGGGGCCGCTCGTGCTGAGCCCCTAGTTTATCCTGAGCCTGTCGAAGGGAAGTATGAGCGGGGGATCCTGTCCCCCCCGCCCCGGCCAACACACCCCCCACCCCTATTGATATGCCGTACCTCTCCCGCTATCCTTCTACCTAATCGCCTATACCCGGTCCGTCAGCCCGACCCCGACCGGTAAAGCGCGAGACCCCCGCACCGTTGAAGCTCCCGTGAAGTCCATCCATCGCCGTGCGCTCCAAGATTAGCTACGACCTACAGACCCTCCGGGGAGACGTCTTCGGCGGCGTCACCGCCGCCGTTGTCGGACTGCCCGTAGCCCTTGCCTTCGGTGTCGCATCGGGCCTCGGCGCCATTGCCGGTCTGTATGGGGCCATCGCCGTGGGCTTCTTTGCAGCGGTCTTCGGTGGCACCAAGTCCCAGATTTCCGGGCCCACCGGCCCCATGGCCGTGGCCATGGCCGTCATCGTCACCACCCACTCCGAGACCCTCGCCGAGGCTTTCACCATAGTCCTGATGGCCGGCGTCATTCAGATCCTCCTCGGAGTCCTACGCATAGGACGTTTTGTCTCCTACACGCCCTACTCCGTCATTTCGGGGTTCATGTCCGGCATCGGCATCATCATCATGCTGCTCCAGGTCCTCCCGTTCCTCGGCGCCGAGACCCTCACCGGCGGCCCCAAGAGCGCCATCCGCGTCATCCCCGATGCCCTCCAGGACTTCAACGCCAGCTCCTTCATCATCGCCATAGTCACCCTCGCCGTGGGTGTCCTGTGGCCCCGACGCCTCAGGAGAGTCCTCCCCCCGACCCTCGCGGCCCTCATCGCCGGCACCGTCATCGGGGTCCTCTGGCTCACCGATACCCCTGTTATCGGCGAGGTGCCCACCGGCCTTCCCGGGTTCGAAATTCCCCTGTTCGACGGCGGGCTGCTGGCCAACGCCGTTCAGCCGGCCCTAATCCTCGCCCTCCTCGGCTCCATCGACAGCCTTCTCACTTCCCTCATAGCCGACTCCATGACCCGCACCCAGCACAGCCCCAACCGCGAGCTCGTGGGACAGGGCATAGGAAACGCGATTGCCGGCCTGATAGGCGGTCTGCCCGGCGCCGGCGCCACCCTCGGCACGGTGGTCAACATCCGGGCCGGCGGCAGGTCCCGACTCTCGGGAGTGCTGCGCGCCGCCATCCTCCTCGCCCTGGTCCTTGGCCTCGGCAGGTACGTCGAATCGATCCCCCACGCCGTCCTTGCCGGTATCCTCATGAAGGTGGGCTGGGACATAGTCGATTGGCGTTTCCTCACCCGCATTCACCGGGTCCAGAAGGAGCACCTCCTGGTCATGGTGCTTACCCTCGGACTCACCGTTTTCCTCGACCTGGTCACCGCGGTGGCCATAGGCCTGATAGCCGCGGGCATGGCCGGCGCCCGACAGTTCGAACGCCTGGAATTGGACAGGGTGATATCCACACCCCTACTGGACATCAGCTTCCTCGGGACGGACCCCGAGAGCGACGACGAAGAGGTTGACGCTTTCTCCGCGCGCGTCGGCCTCGTCGCCCTCAGGGGCTCGTTCTCCGTCGCCTCCTCCAACAAGCTCGTCAGCGCCATCAGCGCCGACATCCGCGACCACGAGGTCGTCATCTTTGACTTCTCCGATACCGAGTACATAGACGACAGCGCTGCCCTCGTCGTCGAGTATATGATCGATGTCGCCTATGAGCAGGATACCGACTGCATCGTCATGGGCCTCAAGGGCGATCCCGCCAGGACCCTTCGCGCCCTCAACGTTCTCAAGAGAATCCCCCTGGACCGCTACGTCGACACCCTGGACGGCGCGCGAGAAACTGCAAAGCTCATCCTCCGCGAGAGGGAAAGTAGGTCTCGCCCTACCCCTGCCTAGCCCGTCTGGCAGAACTGGTCAAGGGTTTCCATCCGCACCTCCACCTCCAGCCCTGTATCCCTGGCCCCCCTGAATATCCCCCGAGTCGGGGCCACGTCTTCGTAGTCCCGACCCACGGCCACCCGTACGTGCTGCTCGCCTACCAGCCGGTTGTTCGTCGGGTCGAACCCCAGCCACCCGATGCCCGGGAGCCGGCATTCCACCCATGCGTGGCCCGCCTCCGCCGGAATGGGTTGCCCCTCGTCATCCTCCACGTACAGGTAGCCCGATACGTAGCGCGTCGGCACTCC
>JAAXHX010000133.1 GCA_012270635.1 Dehalococcoidia bacterium
CCTCGCCACCCAGTAGCTAACAATAAGGCGAGCCAGAATGACTGGCAGACACTGACAATAGGTAAGACTGGCCAGACCAAAAAAGGGAGGCCCTGATCAGATCGGGGCCTCCCTTTTTCCCTTGTCCCTAAGCCTTTATCCTCTCGCCTTTCGGGTCGTAGGGCGATGTGAGACGCACGTTGGCCGGAAAGCGTTCGGTGGCAAGCTCGATCTCATAGGAGCCTAAACGTATCCAGCCGGGAGTCGCTGCCTCTTCACTTTCGAGGTAGCCCATAGCCACGGAGCGTCCCAGCGCGTGACCATAGTTACCCGAGGTGGTGCGCCCCACGATAGTCCCGTCCCGGTAGATAGGCTCATCACCCAGCAGGAGGGGATCCGGGTCTTCCAGCACGAAGATGGCCAGCCGCTTCTCCAGTCCCCGCTCTCTCTGGCGCAGCAGAGCATCTCTCCCGATGAAATCGGCCCCCTTGTCGAAGGCCACCGCAAATTTAAGACCGGCCTCCAGGGGAGTGTCTACGTTGGTGATATCGTGACCCCAGCTTCGGTACGCCTTTTCCAACCGCAGCGAGTCCAACGCATGGTAGCCGGCGTGCGTCAGCCCTAATTCGCCGCCCTCTCGGACTATGGACTCGTACACGGTGCCAGCGTATTCACTGGGGATATAGAGCTCCCAGCCTAGCTCGCCCACGTACGTGATCCGCGAGGCCCGCACCTGTGCGTAGCCGAGATAGATCTCTTTCGACGTTAGAAATGGGAAAGCCTCATTTGACAGGTCGGAGTCGGTGAGGCGCGACAGCAGGTCCCGGGAGCGAGGGCCCATGACGCTCAATACGGCGTAGGATGACGAAACGTCCGTAAGGGTCGCTCTCGCATCATCGGGGATATGCCTTTTGATCCAGGCGTAGTCCCGGGTGACCGACCCGGCGCCCGTAACGATCATGTATGCGTCTTCCGATAAACGGTTTACCGTTAAGTCCGATACGAATCCGCCCCGCGCATTCAGCATGCCGGTGTAGACCAGTCTGCCCGGCTCCACGGCTACGTCGTTCGCCATCAGGCGTTGCAGGACGGGTTCGGCGTCGGCGCCTTGAAGCAGGAGCTTGGCGAAAGAGGTCTGGTCGAACAGGCCTACTGCCTGCCTCACCGCCATGTGCTCCCGGGCGGAGTGGGGAAACCAGTTCTGTCGCCCCCAGGAGTACTCGTAAACGGGAGCTATGCCCTCGGGAGCGTACCAGTTGGGCCGCTCCCATCCGGCAACGACCCCAAAGGATGCGCCCTGCGAAACGAGCCGTTGGTGCAGAGGGGATTGGCGTACGTTTCGAGCGGATTCCGGTTGCCTGTGAGGCCAGTGCATGGCATACAGCAGGCCCAGGGCCTCCACGGTCCGGTCCCGCAGGAAGGTGGGATTGTTGGCCCAGTCCTGGAAGCGACCGATGTCCACCTCCGAGAGGTCCATCGTCATTTCCCCCTCCGTGACCCACTCCGCCATGGCTTTGCCCGCCCCTGCAGCGGACGCCACACCGCTGGAGTTGAAACCGGCGGCCACGAAGAAGTTTCTCAACCCGGGCGCCTCACCCATGATGTAGCGGGTATCGGGGGTAAAGCTCTCCGGCCCAACAAGCTTGATGCGCACTCCCGCCTCGGCTATGGCCGGGATGCGCTCTATGGCGCTTTCGATGAAGAGATTGTAATGACTCCAATCCCGGTTGAGCATGTGGAGGGAAAAGTCTTCTGGTATGCCGTCCATTCCCCAGGGCACGGCCTTCGGCTCGAAGCCGCCGACGAGTATTCCACCGCCTTCGTAGGGGTATCGCCGCACATAGATGTAGCCGTCGGGGTCGCGAAGAGAAGGCATGTCCTCCGCGGCGCCGGGCACCGGTTCGGTGACGAAATAGGCATGGTCCGCGGCGTGGAGAGGGATGGGTACCCCGCACATCAAGCCGATCTCCCGGGCCCACATGCCGGCGCAGTTCACCACCACTTCGCATCCGATCTCTCCTCGTGACGTGGAGACGCCGGACACCTTTCCGCCCTTAGTTAGGATGTTGGTCACAGGGGTGTTCTCGATGATTTTCACCCCGCGTCTGGTAGCCCCGGTGGCCAGTGCGTTAGCCGTACTGTCCGGCACGGTTTCTCCATCCTTGGGTAGGTGTACTGCTCCTTCCAGCCCTTCAGCGCTCAACAGGGGCCAGAGCCGTTTAGCGTCGTCCAGGCCGATCTCGTTCATCTCCACGCCGAAGCTCTTGGCCATGGACGTCATGTGGCGAAGCTCGTCCATTCGCCCCCGAGTACGGGCTACACTTATGCTTCCCGTCTGTCGGAAACCGGTGTCCAGTCCGGTCTCATCCTTCAGCTCCTGGTAAAGCTGAATGCCGTAGCGAGAGATGTCCGTCAATGAGCGAGTGTGACGCAGCTGTGTTACAAGTCCCGCGGAGTGAGCAGTGGTCCCGCTGACTATGGCGCTTCGTTCCAGCACCACCACGTCTTTCCAGCCCATTTTGGCAAGGTGATAGGCGACGCTGCACCCCACGATACCTGCCCCGATAACTACGACTTCGGCGTGTTGTGGTAGTTTCTTAGTCATGGTCTGGCTAAGGAGGCTAGCATTGCCCCTTCTGCGTGGTCAAGCGGAATCCTGATTCCCCACCTCCAGGAAGGGGACCTCGTTGGAACCCCTCTGTGAAGAATTCCGGGATGTTTCTTGCGAAAGCAAAACTATGACCAACGAGGTGCGTCTATCCTAGGGGTTGCCACCGTTCCAGTGTGAGGCAGGTAAGACCTCGACGGGCATGGCTGCGCTGTCAGGGCTGATGACCTGGCACGCTCAGGAAGACAGTAAGGCTTCGGCATCGGTGCACCACTCGCGCCATCGCATGTCGATCTGCGCGCAGAAGTTATCGAACTCCTGCTTGGTGGCGAATATGTCGCGGGCGCGCACGATGATGGTCCAGTAGCAGGCGTCTTTCTCTGCGTCATTCTGGACCATGGCGCACATCTGAAGGGCGTCGTCGGCGCCCGATTTTTCCCAGAAGCGGTCCTGAACGGCGCCTTCAATGCAGTCTACCCGGTTCGCCCCGGCCGGAGCATAGCTGCAATACAGGATCGCCGTGGCGGGGTCCTTTCGGGTAACGCTGCCGACATCGCGTCCGTAGCTCTGGAAGCAGTTCCGGTGGGCTGCTGGAGGGGTCTCTGCACAGGCTTGAGCGACCTTGGCGAAGTCACTATTAAACACCCTGACCATGTGGGAAGTCTGGTAGAAGTAGCACGGCGCCTGATACTGCTCTTCGACAACGTCGCACGGGTAGTGGGGGTCGTCTTCCCTGAGGTACTGCGTCACGTGGCCCATAAGTCCCGTGAGACCGCCCACGACGTTCTCCATGAACACCCCTGAGTAGCATGAGCCTTTGTCGGCCTCCGTGGGCATCCGGTCGCAGAGCGGCAGTGCGTCATGCAGCTCATACGTGGTCCAGGCCATGAGGCCGTGACCGATGCCGTGTATGCATTGATGACGAAAGAAGGGGTTGTCGGCGACGGCACAGATTGTGGCAACGTCCTGCTCGAGGTTTGCGGTGCCGCGAGAGGCGAAGAGGGCCTCGGTGGCGCCGTGGAACGAGCCTGCCTGGCACTCGTGCCCCGATATTGCGAAGGCCGCTGGGCCGAACTGCTCGTACGCTGCCCGTCCAAGGTCGTGCGCCCTCTGGTGGCAGTCCACCTCGATGTAGTTCTCGCTTTCCTTCAGAAGCTTGACCGTTTGCTCCGGGCCATATCGCTGGATGAATTTGACCAGTAGTGCGTCGTCCTTTAGCAGATCGACGTAGTCTTGAGCCGAGATATCCTTGGGAGTCTCGAACGCAATGTCGGGTATGGTCGTGACCAGTGGCTGTAGAGGCGGTCCGTCGTCTTCGCCGAGGGCCACAACCAACCCGCCTATTTCCGGCGCGAGGTGGTTGTGGAAGCGCCAGAAGCCCCTTGTCGTAAAGGTAAACGCCCATGTCTCGCCGGGCGGGACCTCCTGCTTCGCATCGAGATCAGGGAGAATAGCGTGGGTTGGATGAATGTTCGAGGCGGGCCAGAATGGCTTATCCGAGGCGTTCACGAATCGGACCTGGGTGCCCGGCTCGATATCGAGGCGCTTGGGGACAAAGGCGGCGCCGGTATAGATGATCTGGGGAGCGTTGGAGTCCACGGGCTCCGATGTAGTCTCGTCACTAACGACCGGGACGACGGTTGGGGTTGGGGTAGCCTGCGTTTCTTTGCTATAGATGATCTGGGAAGCGTTAGGGTCGATAGGCTCCGACATAGTCTCGCCGCTAACGGCCGGAATGATGGTTGGAGTTGGCGCCACCTGCGTTTCTTCACTGTGGTTGATCTGCGGAGTGTTAGGGTCGATGGGTTCTGATGTAGTCTCGGCACTAAAGTTCGGGACGATGATTGGAGTTGATGTCTTCTGTATTTCTTCGGCAGAAGAACAGGCAACTACGGCAACCGCCACAAGAGGAAGCGAGAACACAAGTCGTAGGAGATTTTGCCGTTTCATCATTTGACCCTAGATTTAGCATGATACCGTGTTGCTTACCGCTTCGATAGAGGATAATCGATGGCCAACCCGAAGGTCTGCGTCCGACGGCTCCTTGCGCGGCAGATCCAGGGTGTATATGTTCCTACGCCATATTGACGAGCTTGCCGACGGTGTCCACTGACCAGGTCACCGCGAATACGCCTGCCGCCGCGGTGGCCTGCTTCTCGGCGGAGAGCTTTAACAACATATCGGGATTGGTCATGGCAGCAGGATTAGGCGTCACTTCCGATGACTCCCGCGCATGCCTGAGAGCCATGACCGCCACGCGGACCATGTTGAACAGTTGGTCCACTTCCTTGTGCTCGACAACCTCGTCCGGTGCGTCCTCTCAGGCTCCCAATACGCCTGTCGGCTGGCGGAGACGGCCTCTTTGGCCTCATCCCGCTCCCGCTCGAACCCGTACACTCTGCACTCCGACTCCCGCACGCGCCACTCAAGCTCATCCTCCCTGGCGATGGCCTGCCGTAGCAGGGCGAGGATTTAGCCTAAGCGCCGAAGTCCCGACCATGTGCATGGTGATGGTGGCGTCGAAGCGGCTCCTGGGGTGAGACCTCCCGTCTGACGGGCGTCCGTCTGTGCTGGGAGATATCGCTGAAGCTGAAGGCGCAGTGATGCCGGCAGCCCAGTGGGCGGGTCCAGGCCTGTCTATGGGACGTCGCCTCAAGTCTGCACGGCTGGGTTTGCAAGGCAGCAGTTAGCATCCCCATATAGGAGCTACTGCTATCACTAACCGTTAAGAGAAGGCTGACATATAGTGAATCGTAGTTTATTGTAACTCGCCGTATGAGGGCAGACTGTCTTGCGAGAGCTATATGTGCTCAAACGGCATATTGGGCCTGGCCCGAAAGGCCGTTAGCACAGCAACGATGATTGCTGTGCTCGTAGCGATGGCAGGCAGGCTGCATCCATCGAGTAGAAAAACATAGGAGGTTCCCATGCTCAAGAGCGTCGTTGCCGCTTCGTTGATCCTACTGATACTGGCTCTCGCCTTCACGGCCTGCGCCGGGGGCGATGGAGACGGCGACATCAAGAAGGCCGTTGTGGAGAACTACGCTGCGGGCACCCATTCGTCGTATGCGAAAAGCCTGGCGTCGGCCAGGACAATGGACTCGGCCATAGACAGTTTCCTGGCAGCGCCGTCCCAGGTGCGGCTGGACGCCGCCAAGCGCGCCTGGCTTCTGGCCCGTGACGACTACGGTGTAACCGAGATATACCGCTTCTACGAAGGCCCCATCGACAACGAAGCAGACGGCCCCGAGGGCCTCATCAACGCGTGGCCCCTGGACGAGGCCTACATCGACTACGTGGACGGAAACGCCGAAGCCGGCATCATCAACAACCCAGCCGACTTCCCCACCATTGACGCCGACCTTCTGGTCTCCCTCAACGAAGAGGGCGGCGAGGAGAACGTCTCCACCGGATGGCACGCCCTCGAGTTCCTGCTCTGGGGCCAGGACCTCAACCCCGACGGCCCCGGCTACAGGCCGGTGGAAGACTACACGGTCAACGACAACGCAGACCGGCGCGCGACCTATCTCGCCGTAGCGTCAGATGTCCTTCTCTCCCACCTGCAGGACATGGTCGACGCCTGGGCCCCGGGTGGGAACAACTACCGCGCCGACTTTGTCTCCAAGGACTCCAACGAGGCCCTTACCGACATCATCACCGGCATAGGGGAGATGAGCAGGGGCGAGCTGGCGGGTGAGCGCATGACCGTCGCCTACGAGGAACGCTCCCAGGAAGACGAGCACTCCTGCTTCGCCGACAACACCAACGCTGACATCATAGCCAACGCCCTGGGCGTCCAGCGCGTCTACCTCGGCGAATACGGTGACGTGTCGGGCCCCGGCATCAAGGACCTCATTGCAACGGAGGACGAAGCGCTAGCCGACTCCCTGGCAGCCGAGATAAACCGCTCGGTCGCCTTGGCTAGGGCCATCCCGACTCCCTTCGATAGCCTGCTCACGACGGACATAGCGGACAGCAACCCGCGCCGCCGCGCCGTTCTGGACACCATAGTTGCATTGGAGAACCAGACCGATACCATAGTCTCCGCTGCCGAGAAAGTGGGGATTACCATCAGCGTAACCTAAGGGCGAATGCTGCGCTTGGGCTACCAGGTCAATTATCTGTCGCGGCCGCTGGCAGCAGTGCTCCTGCTGGCGGCCGCGACTGCACTCTTCCAGCCCTATAAAAGCGACGACGTAGACCTGAGTCTGGTCTACAATGAGCGCCTGGGAGGGGACACCACGGCCTTCCTGGCCAACAGGAGCGCCTTCGAAATGTCGGCGCGCAACCTGGACAATGAGCTTCGACGCATCTTCGAGGTAGGCGACAGCTTCTTCAACCAGAACTGGGTGGCCGCTCCTTCCAGCACGGAAGCCAGGGACGGCCTTGGTCCCACCCACAACGCCCTCTCCTGCTCGTCATGTCACACCCTCGATGGAAGGGGAAAGCCCCCCGACCATCCGGACGATCCCGAGCGCGGCCTGCTCCTGCGTCTGAGCATCCCGGATGGAAAGGACGGCTTTGTAGATGAGCCGAATTACGGTGGACAGCTGCAAGACAGGTCCATCTTGGGTGTGCCGGTCGAGGGGCGGTTCCTGATCGCCTACCAGGAGACCAAGGGGCACTATCCCGACGGAACGGAGTACAGCCTCCGGCAGCCCGAATATCACATAATAGACTTGGCTTTCGGTCCGTTGTCTCCCGACATCCGGGTCTCACCTCGGGTGGCCCCTGCCACGATTGGCATGGGGTTGCTGGAGGCGATCCCGGAGGAGCGAATACTGGCCATGGCGGATGCCGACGACATATCCGGGCGGCCAAACTATGTCTGGGATGTGCGCAGAGGCGAGTGGGCCCTTGGCCGTTTCGGGTGGAAGGCAAACCAGCCCACCATCGAGCAGCAGGCCGCGGCCGCTTTTCTCGGGGACATCGGCATCACCTCCAGCATCTTCCCTGATGAGAACTGCCCAACTACCCAGCAGGAATGCAGCGAGGCCGTCAACGGAGGTTCCCCCGAGATACCGGAAGACCGTCTAGCCAAGGTAACTATCTACGTGCAGACCTTGGCCGTTCCCGCCATGCGAAACACGGAGGACCCCACGGTGCAACAGGGCGCCCGGCTGTTCGTCGAGTCCCAGTGCGCGGTGTGCCATACGCCCCGCCACGAGACCGTGAACTCCCACGCCCTGACGCCCCTCCGCAGCCAGGTCATATTCCCCTTCACCGATCTGCTGTTACACGACATGGGCCCCGGCCTGGCCGACAACAGTCCCGACGGCCAGGCGTCGGGCAGTGAGTGGCGCACCCCGCCCCTGTGGGGCATAGGGCTCGTGGAAAGAGTGAACGGCCACACCATGTTCCTGCACGATGGCCGGGCCCGCAGCCTGGAGGAAGCCATTCTGTGGCACGGCGGGGAGGCCGAGGGTTCCCGGGACCTATTCATGGAACTTACGGTGGAAGAAAGAGATGCCCTCATCAAATTCCTGGAATCGCTCTAACTTGAGACGAGCAGCGACTCGTGTCCTGCCAATTTTGGCCCTGCTCCTTCTCGTCGTTGCGGGATGTGGCTCGACCGATGCTGCAACCGACAAAGAAGTTTTGATCAGCCTGACGGACCAAGTCGTAGTTCCCGCATACCAGTCCTTTTCCCAGGATATGGCGCGGCTGGACAGGGACGTGGGCGCACTGTGCAGTGCGCCCAGTGGCGCGGCCCTGGAGACCGCCCGACAGTCCTGGCTCGATGCCAGAGCGTCCTGGATGATGACGGAAGCGATGTGGTTTGGGCCTGTTATGGATAGACGCTCCATCAGGTTGTTGGACTGGTCGCCAACCGACGTCAGCGGCATAGATGCACTGCTGGCCGAGCGGCGCACCTTTACTGCTACCCAGGTCGGCGAGACGTTGGCATCCAATCTGCGCGGCCTAGGCGCCATAGAATACGTCCTCTTCGGAAGCGACTCCTTGGCCAATCCCGACGAGTCCGGCCCCCACTGCTCTTACCTGACTGCACTGACTGAGGTCGCCCACGAGGAGACCGATGCGGTCCTGTCCGAGTGGCTGGACGGGACGGACCGCCGACCTCCCTACAAGGACTTCTTCACGGGCAGAGGTAGCGCATCGGTCATCTCCAGCGAAGCCGTCGCTGAAGTAGTGCGCACCCAGGTGTTCTTCATACGGGACACGGTAGACATGCGATTGGCCTCGGCGTTTGGACTTCGCGGCGATGCCCCCGACTTCTCCATGGTTCCCGGCACGGCTGCCGACAATGGCCTCCAGGACCTGCGCCACGAGATGCTAGGGATGCAGACGATATACGAAGGAAGGGGAGAGGAGGGCCTCGGCATCTCGGCCCTGGTGCGTCCCCTTTCAGAGGACACCGACAAGCGGCTGCGCTACCAGTTCCAGGCCGCGATCGAAGCGATAGAGTCCGTTGAAGGTCCTCTGAGCGTCGCTATACGGGAGCGCCCGGAACAGGTCAACGCCGTATATGAAAGCCTGTCGAACGTACAGATTACCGTCTCGACCGAGGTGGTGAGCCTGCTGGGGGTGTCGGTGGGATTCACAGACACGGACGGCGATAGCCAGCGTTAGGGCGCTGCGGGCCATGGCTGCCTCCATCCCTGCTTCGCCGTCACAGGCGGGACTCTTCAGGGAGAGTGGCGCCAGTTTTGTTAGCCGGGCCCTGCGCGCCGGGGCCCGGCCTGTCTCGCCGGACTCCGGGGCCGTCTTTCGCATCCTGTTCGGGCTTGTTGGCGTAGCCTCCGTAATCCGCTTTGCGGCTAACGGATGGATCGATGAGCTGTACATCGATCCGGTGCACCACTTCAGCTACTACGGCTTTGGCTGGGTCCAACCCTGGCCCGGCTGGGGCATGTACCTGCACTTCATCCTGCTCGGGCTGGCCGGGCTCGGAGTTGCGCTGGGATACCGATACAGGTTGTCCATTACGGCGTTCTTCCTGCTCTTCACTTACGTCGAGCTCATAGACAAGACTACCTACCTTAACCACTACTACTTCGTCAGTTTAGTCAGCTTCATAATGATATTCCTGCCCCTGAATCGCGTCATGTCCCTGGACGCGCGTAGGGTGCCGTCCCTCGACACTCCGCCATCCATCCCGTTGTCCGCCGTGTGGCTTCTCAGGGCCCAGGTGGGAATGGTCTATTTCTTTGCGGGCATTGCGAAGCTCAATGCGGACTGGCTTTTCCACGCTCAGCCTCTCCGCATCTGGCTCTACAACAATTCGGACGTGCCGTTTTTTGGATGGCTGCTCAGGGAATCCTGGGCCCCTTACGCTATGAGTTGGGGAGGGGCTCTATTCGATATGACCATAGTCGGGTGGTTGCTCTATGGCAGGACGCGTCCCTACGCGTATGCCATCCTTGTGATGTTTCACGCTGCAACGGGACTGCTGTTCCCCACCATAGGCGTATTCCCTCTGGTAATGACCGGGGCCGCCCTCATCTTCTTCAGCCCTGACTGGCCGACCCGTCTCCTTAGACGGTTGCGGCGTCTCCGGGCCCCGGCGGCGCCGTTAGCCCGGGCCCCCGTTCCTCAGGCTAAGACGCAACCCCTTCCGTGGCTGTTCCGTGCTGCCTTGATCCTGGGCGTCGTGTTCCTGGCGGTGCAGGTGATGATGCCATTGAGACATCTGGCCTACCCGGGAAACGTCCGGTGGAACGAGGAGGGCTATCGCTTCTCCTGGA
>JAAXHX010000134.1 GCA_012270635.1 Dehalococcoidia bacterium
GTGTCCGGGGGCTGCTTGAGGAGGGAGGCCCAGATCGCCTTGAGCGCGGTCTGGGAGCCGACCCTCGAGACGAACCAGAGGCCCTCGGTCTTCTCGTCGCGGGCGAAGGCGTCGGCGGTGGCCGAGAAGCCCCCGGCGCTGATAGTGAAGAGGTCTTCGGGGTCTATGGTGTGAGTTTGGAGCATGTCGAATCTCCTTTCGGTGTAAGGGTTGGTGAGGTGCGCGAGGGAGCGTGGCCCTCGCGTGAGAAGCCGGACGGCCTTGAGCCGCCCGATCAGCCCATCAGCCCTCGCTCCTTGAGGCTGACGAACCGCCTACCGCCAATGACCACGTGGTCCAGAAGCTCGATGCCCAGCAGCTTCGCCGCCTTCATCAGGCTTTTGGTCACGGCAACGTCCTCCGGGCTGGGCGTGGGGTCATTCGAGGGGTGGTTGTGGGAAATGACGATGCTGGGCACGGCCTCCAGGACGGCGGGGCGCAGTACCTCCGCTGCGCGGACGGCTGTCGAGTTCACGTTCCCCTGGTAGATGACCCGCTGACCGACGACCTGATTTTTGATGTTGACGAGCAGCACCCGGAGCTGCTCCTGGGCTAGGGCTGACATCTCCGGCCCCAGCAGGTCGTGGACGTCGGCGGGGCAGTTGATGGAGGGCGGGTCCTCCGGGGCTTCCGGCTTGGCGGAGACCTCGTAGCGCACCGCCAACTCTCCCAGCAGGCTCAGGTTGCTCCGCAGCGCGTCCAGCAGCGCCCGTCCCTCCGGGCTTGGCGCGGGGGAGGCGTCGGGGAATACCGCGATGGTCTCGGTCTCCTTGGTCTTCTTCTTCCTGGTCATGTCGGCCTCCTTGGTAATCGGTTAGAACAAAGAGCGGGGCCGCTCCCCTGTGGAAGGAAGGGAAGCGGCCCCGTGTCTGGTGCGCCCGGCTCAAGAGGCGGGTGTCGCAATGCGGTTGTGGGCTGAGCGGGCTAGAAGGGGGAGTCCTCCTCGCCGTCGTCGCTCGCCCCGTTGCCGTTGTTGGAGTCCAGGAACACGACCTCCTGGGTGTGGACCTCCGTCTTGGAGCGGCGCTGGCCGTCCTCCGTCTCCCACGCGTT
>JAAXHX010000135.1:0-7024 GCA_012270635.1 Dehalococcoidia bacterium
GGAGGGTGGGGCTTCTGCACGGGGCGGGGGAGCATCGTCACCCCGTCGAAATGGAAGTGACGGCCCCTGAAGGTGAACTTCTCTTCGGTCATCAGGCCGATTATCGACCGTAGGCCCTCCTCCATTCTCCGTCCCCTCTCCCTCCTGGGCACGTCCAGCGTATCGAACTCCGTCTTCTCATACCCGACACCCAGGCCCAGGTCGAACCGGCCGTTGGATAGCACGTCCACCATTGCCGCATTCTCCGCAACCACCAGGGGGTGGTGCAGGGGAAGTATGCAGATGTTCGTCCCGATCCTTATGCGCTTCGTCCTTGCGGCCATGGCCGCGCACAGGATGAACGGGTTGGGCGGGTACTGGGAGTCGAAGTGGTGCTCGGCGGTCCACACCTGGTCGAAGCCCAGGTCCTCGGCAAGCTCCGTAAGCTCCAGGGCTTGCTGGTAGTTCTCGGTGTCGGGTGTGCGGAACTCTTCCGGGTTCTCGGCGAAGAAGAACAGTCCAAACTTCATATTCAAGCGCTCCGTTTCCAAGGGGCCCGGGTTGGGAGGGCTGTCGGCCCCCTCCCGCTCATGCTTCCCTTCGACAGGCTCAGGGTAAACTAGGGCCTCAGCACGAGCGGCCCCTGCCCCCTCCCTTTTATCATCTTACCCTTCGGATCCCGGGCTGCGTGGCCGCCGTCAACAGGACCACGGCCAGGAAGGCCAGGCTGCTATAGGTCACCGCTCTCGGGGCCCCGATCCACTCCGCCAGACCCCCCATGTACAGCATTCCCAGCGGCAAGGCCCCGATGGCCATGGCCACCGCCCCCATGGCCCGACCCCTCATCTCCGGCGTCGACGCGGTCGTCGCTATCGTCGACTGCATGATGGTGAACCCCGATTGTCCCAGGCCTGCAAACAGCAGGGCGGGCAGGGCCAGCGCGTAGAACGGGGCGAAGCTGAACAGTAGCGCGCCCACCCCCAGGACCAGGGACCCGATCACGAAGATCTGCCCCCGGTATCTCAGGCTGCCCAACGCCGCGATGACCACCGCCCCGAACATCGAGCCCATCCCGTCCATCCCGCTCATGAACCCCAGCGCCGTCGCGCCGACCCCGAACACGTCCCGCGCGAAGACCGGGTGCAGCTGGATGTGGGGGAACACCAGGGTGTTCGCGCCCAGCGTAATCAGCAGGACGCCCCTGATCGCCCCGTTGCGCCACACGTACTTCAGGCCCACGATGAGGCTCTTCAAGGCCGGCTCCCGGGCCGCGTCGTCCTTCACCGCCGAGGGGACCGGGACCCGGATGACGAACAGTAGCCCCAGCAGCACCGATACGGCGATGAAGAAGTAGGCCTCTCCTGGCCCCGCGACGTCCAGCATCCACCCCGCCACCCACCGCCCCACCATGGCCGAACCCATCCATGACGCCACGTTTATGGCCATGGCGTTCACCACCACGTTCTCCGGCACCACGTCCCGGATCATCGAATGCCTGACCGGGTAGTCGATGGCCCAGGCGATGCCTATGAGAAACGCGCCCATATACATCTGCCACAAATTCAGCAAGTCCAGGAACAGGGCGACGCCCATACCCGCGGACAGCACGAAGTTCAGGAACTGCGTGCCCATCAGCATCTTCTTCCTCGGCCACCTGTCGGCCTGGGCCCCGGCGATGAAGCCCAGCGTTCCCATGGGCAGCAGGCGGAAAGCCCCGACCAAGGCCACGAGGAAGGGGGAGTCGGTACGTTCGAGAATCACCCAGCCCAGGATCATGTAGTCCATCCAGAAGGGCAGGTGCCAGAGCTGGCTGACGAACCACAACTTCCTCCAGTCCCGATGCTCGAGGGACCTGAGGACGCGGGAGCGGGTCAGCAACACTGCGGGGCTCACCTTGATGGGGCCTCGGGGCGGGGGGATTTGCGGCGACGCATGCGCATTAGTGGTACATGCTCATTCAAAGAGGGGCGGTCGCCGTATTCTATAGGAAGCCCCTGCCTCATCCAACATCATCGGCGTTTGACCCTTCACCCGACTGCACATATCATCTGAGGGTCCTCCGACCCGCTCATGGACTGGCGAGAACACTACCGGCAAAACCTGGTCACACCTGACGAAGCCGTATCGACCATCGCCTCCGGCGAGGGGGTGACGGTCTCGGTCAATCCTCACCCCAACCTCCTGCTGGACGCCCTTGCCGCCCGGCGCGAGGATCTGCATGGCGTGCGGCTGCATCTCCTGGGGCCTCACTACGATCCCGGCTGGCTCCAGCCGGGTTGGGACGAGTCTTTCCCCATAACCATCATGTTCTACCTCGGCGACGTGGCCAGGCCCGCCCACGACGGGCGATACGTCGACTTCCAGCCCATGCTCCTCTCCACCGCCATGAAGCCCTTCGACGAGGACGCCCGGCAGGCCCGAAGCGTCGACTACCTGCTGATCGTCGTCTCCCCTCCCGACGAGCGGGGCTTCTGCAGCTTCGGGGGCGAGCTTTGGGACAAGCGCCGCGTCGCCGGGTACGCTTCCCACGTCCTGGCCGAGGTCGACGAGAACCAGATCAGGACATACGGTTCCAACTATATCCACGTCTCGGAGATTGACCGATTCGTCGAGCACACCCCTCCCGCCCTCACCCTGGAGGCCGGGCAGAAACTCCTGGACGCCCTCCCCGAAGGCGAGCTCAAGTCCGAGCTGGAGAGAATCTCGCCCCTGATGTCCGACGTCCAGCGCCAGGAGGCGATTCCCACCCTCATCCACGCCGACGTGTCCCAGGTCCGGGGCTGGGCCCGCTGGGCAGGCTGGGTCCCGCCCTCCGACGCCATCCTCAAGATCGCCGAACACGTACACGGCCTGGTGCGCGACGGCGACTCGGTCCAGATTGGCGTCGGCACCCCGGGAGTCTACCTTCCGACCCTCGGCGTCTTCGACGACAAGAAAGACCTGGGCTGGCACGCCGAGATGTCGGCTCCCGGCATCCTCTCCTTGGTCGAGAGGGGCGTAGTCAACGGCAGCCGCAAGGCCGTGCACCGGGGCAAGGCCGTCTTCTCGGGCCTGATGGGCAGTACCCCTGACGAGGTGGCCTTCGCCCACCGGAACCCGATGGTGGAGCTC
Organism: Dehalococcoidia bacterium; assembly: GCA_012270635.1. Next base: position 3,091 of record JAAXHX010000135.1, read on the forward strand.
TGGGACGCCGACCACATCCTCGACATCCGGAACATCGCATCCAACCCCAACCAGGTCGCCATCAACAACGCCATCTCCATCGACCTGACGGGCCAGATAAACTCCGAGACCCTCTTCGGGGGCAGGCTATACAACGGCACCGGGGGCCAACCCGAACTGCACATCGGGGCGGTTCTCTCGGAGGGAGGCCGAGCCATAACCCTGCTCACCTCCACGGCTCTGGGGGGCGCGGTCTCCAAGATCGTCGCCCAACACGAGGAAGGGGCCGCCGTCACCATACCCCGCACCTTCGCCGACTACGTGGTCACCGAGTACGGCGTCGTCCGGCTCCTCGGGAAGTCCATACGGGAGCGCGCCCGGGAGCTCATCGGCATCGCCCACCCCGATTTCCGCCCCGAGTTGGAGCATGCCGCTCGCCGACTGTATTGGCCTTGAAGAACTTAGTCTGTATTATCCCTAAAGAGGTGAACCGCCCATGAAATTCGGCATCTTCTACCAGATTCCCTGCCACGTCAACCAGTACGCCCCAGACCGATACCGCGAAGTCCTCTACCAGATCGAGCTGGCCGAAGACCTGGGCTTCGACTCCATCTGGCTGGGAGAGCTCCACTTCGATGCGGCCCTGGGCATCATGCCCTCCATCAACGTCATGGCCGGGGCCATTGCCCAGCGCACATCCCGCATGCGCATCGGTCTCGGCGTCAACATCATCCCCATGCACGACCCCATTCTCAACGCCGAGGAGGCCGCCATGGTGGACAACCTCAGCGAAGGCAGGCTGGAGTTCGGGGTGGGGCGCGGCGTTCTCACCTTCTACGATCCCTTCCTGATCAAGCCCCAGGAGAGCCGGGAGCGCTATGCCGAGGCCCTGGACATCATCGTCGGGGCGTGGACCCAGGACTCCTTCTCCTACGAGGGCAAGCACTTCCGGGTGCGCGAGGCTTCCCTGGTCCCCAGGCCTGTTCAGCAACCCCACCCACCCCTCACCGTCGCCGCCAGCGGCAGCCAGGGAGTCTTCGACATGGCTGCCCGGCGGGGCATGGGCGTAATGGCTGGCCTCTTCCTTACCTCCATGGAGACCCTGAAAGACCGCGTCGCCACTTACCGCAAGATGGAGGAGGACGAGGGCCTACCCCCGAAACCCGGCTTCCTGAAGATACTCCAGCCGACCTTCGTATCGGAGACCATCTCGGACGCCCAGGAGGCGACCCGGGCCAGCGTCGATCACTATTTCGACGCCCTGAAGGTCAACCTCAGCACGCCCGCCGGGGCCCGGACCATCGACGCGGTGCCCGAATACAGGCATTTCAAGGAGGCCCGGGACGAGCACTCCCACCGGCAGATAATCAAGAACGGCATCGACCTCTACCTCACCCCCGACAAGACCACCGAGAGACTGGAAATGTTCCGCTCGGAGCTTCCCGTCGGCGAGATGCTTCACTGGTTTGAGATGGGCGGCCTGGTCCCCCACGAAAAGATCGTCGACTCCATGAAGCTCTTTGCCAAAGAGGTCATCCCCAACTTCCGCTAGGGAAAAACAGCAGTCCGTTCGCCCTGGGCCGGCGGAACGGCAATTCGAACGGGGCCTGTCCGCTCCCCCTCAGAGGCGTCGATTGACCATTCAGCAGGACGCGAGCAGCTATAAAGGCCGGTGGGTTGTCGTTGGCGCCCTGACCTCAGGGGTGTCCACAGCCCTGACCTCGATATTCGTCATCGGGCTGCTCCTGCCCGAAATGAGCGACGAGCTCGGCCTCTCGCCGGTCCAGCAGGGCTTCCTCGGCGCATCGGTGGTCTTCGGCAACCTGCTCCTTGCCATCCCCCTCAACCTCTGGCTCTCCAGGTACCGGCCCTGGCGCGTGGGACTTATCACCTTCCTGGGAATCGGTGGTTTCACCCTGCTCCAGGCGCTCGCCCCGAATTTCGCTCTCCTGATAATCGGCCGGATTGGTCTGGGAATCAGCTTCATCGCCAACCAGTCTCCCAGGGCTCTCATCATCCAGCAATGGTCTCCCCCCGGCAGGATTCACATCACCACGGGCGTGGTCTTCGCAGCCATAGACCTGGTCATGGGGACCCTCTTCTTTCTGACGCCGCTATTGCAGGGCGCCCTGGGCGGCTGGCGCCAGGTCCTCATGCTCATGGGGGGCATAGGTCTCGCGTCTGCAGCGGCCTGGCTGGTTCTCGGCAGGGAGCGGGACGTGGGCGATTACAGGGAGCGGCTGGAGTCGCAGCAGGAAAATCCCCTGTTCTCCGTGCTCAGGTACAAGCAGTTGTGGTTGATGGGACTGGGCATGTGCGCCACCTCCATCGGGGGCACGGCCTTCGAGGTATTTTGGCCGACCCATGCCGAGAAGGGGTTGCTCGTCTCCAAGGAGGTGCCCGGGGCGGTCTTTGGCCTCAGCCTGTTCATCGCCGCCCTCATGGTCTACCTCTTCAACGTCATCCCCTTCTTCTCCAGTCACCGCATAGCGACCCTTGCCATCTCCGGTCTCTCTTTTGCCGCCGTAAACGTCGGCCTGCTCTTCACAGCCTCAGCCACCCTCCTCCTCCTTCTCTCCATCCCCCGAGGTATGGGCAACATCTATTTCCCCCTGCTTATGATCATGGTCTACCAGCTTCCCAAGATCAGGCCCCGCGAGGTTGCCGTGGGCATTGCCTTCATGCAGACCTCTATATGGCTGGGAGCGGCCATCGGGCCCCTGATCGTGGGATACATACAGGAGGCCACCGACGATCTCCGCCTTGCCCTCTTCTCTCTCGCCTTCACCCCGACCCTCCTAGTCCTCGTCGCCCTCGGCCTCCTTGCCCTACGACGCCCGCGTAAATAGGAGGCGCCCCGACCCTCTTGACCGGCCTGAGTCAAACCGCCAAGGCCATCCCGTCGGCGCCCGGGTCTGCCCCGCCCGTCCACGCCCCGTCGTCGATGCGGATGCCGTGCACCCACGCAAAGGCGTACGACAGGGGCCAGCGGACCACTTCGTAGCCCTGGGCTTCCAGCTGGGCGGTGACGTATCTCGGGACTCGGTTGCTCACGTCGATAGGATTGCTCGTGGCCGAGAACCGCGCCGCCGACACCGCGTCAGACATCGACATGTCGAAGTCCAGCACGTTCAACAGCGCTTGCAGCACCCCCATGGTGATCTGCGTCCCGCCCGGCGCCCCGATGGCCACGTAGGGTTTCCCGTCTCGGAAGACTATGGAAGGGCACATCGATGAGAAACGGCTCTTCCCTGGGGCCAGGCTTCCCGCCCGGCCGGGGCGCGGGTCGAACACCGCCATGCACCCGTTGTACATGAACCCCAGGCCGTCCGTAATCACCCCCGAGGGCATCCCCAGCGAGTGGGTCATGGTGAACACGTTCCCCTCTTCATCCACCACGCAGACGTGAGTCGTGCTCTTCGATTCCACAGCCTCGCCCAACCTCTCCACGACGCCCCGATCTCCCCGCTCGATGGCCGACGCCAACTCCCGGGCGTAGGTCTTGGACGTGAGCCGGGCCACGGGCACGTCCACGAAGGCCGGGTCGCCCACGTGAACGTCCTTGTCCGACGTGGCCCGCTTCATCGCCTCCGTCACCGTTCTCACATACTCCGCCGAGTTGTGCCCCATCCCCGCGAGGTCGAAGTTCTCCAGCACGTTCAGCATTTCGAGGAGCATGACGCCGCCGCCCGGGGGTCGGTTCGTCGCGACCTCGAATCCCCGGTAAGTCCCCCAGAGAGGCTCGCAATGGGTTGTCCGATAGTCAGCCAAGTCCTTGGCCGAAAGAAGGCCCCCGTTGGCTTTCATGTCCCTCACCATGCGAGACGCCACGTCCCCCGTGTAGAAGTCCTCGGCCCCGACCCGGGCCAGGTGTTCGAGGGTCGACGCCATGTCCGGGTTGTGCAGCCGCTCCCCGACCTTCTTCAGCGAGCCGTCCCGGTTGAAATAGATCCGC
>JAAXHX010000135.1:7160-8764 GCA_012270635.1 Dehalococcoidia bacterium
CCTCCGCCCACGGCGCCCGACCCCAGGCCTCGTGGGTCTCCGCGTAGGCTTTCAGGCTTCCGGGCACGGTTATGGACTGGTATCCCAGGTCGTTCACCCGGCCCTTCAGGATGAACCCGAACCCGTCCCGCGCTTCCCCTTCGATCAGGTCTTCCCACATGTCGGGCGTCGTTGCCGTCGGCGATTTGCCGTGAAAGTCGATGCACCGGTGCACCCCGAGGCCCGGCAGGTAGGCCTGCAGGCTCCCGAACCCGGCGATCCCCGTCATCTGGGGGTCGACGACCCCCTGCACGAATGCGCAGGCTATGCCCGCGTCTATGGCGTTGCCGCCCTCTTTCAGGACCATCGCCCCGGCCTCTACGGCCTCGGGCTGGGGCGCTACTATCATGCCTCGGGTCATTTCATCTCCTCCGTTGTCAGGACTGCGCCCATCGGGCAAGGGCCTTGTCCGCCGACGCCAGCTCCTCTATCGATGTGTAGTAATAGTCCCGCCACCCTTCCTGCGGCAACCCCGTGAACAGCATCAGGTTGAGGGGGTATTCGCCGCTATCGCTCGCGCCCCGGAAGTCGTCCCGGAACAGGAAGGTCGGCTTTCCCAGGCCGATGGCCATTCCCAACTCCACCATCACGCCCTCGTCGGGCGGGACGCCGTTGACCACCGCAAAAATCCCGTCTGACTCCGCAACGTCCCGGAAGTCGGCCTGGCCCACCCTGTACGCCCAGCCCGGCTCCAGGAAGTCGACCTGGTTGTTCCGTGCGAAGGGTTCCCAGACTTCCAGTCCCAAGCTTTCCAGGGCGGACACCAATTGCGGCAGCAGCGCCGCCTTCTGCTGGGCGGAGAATCCGTAGGGGTTGGCCAAATATACGGTCTTCTTCATCTTCTCCACGATTATGTAAACGTCTCCCTATCGATCTTCCGACTAGCTGAAAGCAGGGCCAGTATAGGAGCTTTCCCAGCCCCGGAAAAGCGCGCCATCCTTCCCCCCGCTGGTACGAAGGTCAAGGTGGTACACTGTCTCCTGGTCAACCCGTTCCACCCTCAGGAGGTTAAGAAGTTGCCTGACGTCGCCTCTGCCCAGCTTCGAGTCCAGATAGACATCCGAGAACCCTTCGCCGACGGCATGGAGTTCGGGGGCGTAGGCCCTTATGAGAGGCTCGTGGGGCGGGTCTTCTTCGCCGTGGACCCCGACTCGCCCGCCTACTCCGGCGTGGTGGACATTAAGTCCGCCCCCCGCAACCCTGACGGACTAGTCGAGTTCTCCACCGACCTCTTCATCCTCAAACCCGTCGATCCACGCCGGGGGAATGGACGACTGGTCTACGACGTCAACAACCGGGGCAACAAGCTCCTGGTACATTTTCTCAACAACGCCCCCATCTCCGACAACCCCTCCACCCCAGAGCACGCCGGCAACGGTTTCCTCATGCGCCGGGGCTACACCGTCCTCTGGTCGGGGTGGCAGGGGGACATCCTGCCGGGCAACGACCGCATGTCCATGGGCCTGCCCATAGCCTCGAACAACGGCTCTCCCATCACCGGCCCGGTCCGCGCCGAGTTCTCACCGGGAGACGAGATCACCAGGCTGGACTCCGAATCAGCCGCT
>JAAXHX010000136.1 GCA_012270635.1 Dehalococcoidia bacterium
CTTACACCCCACGACACCCATCCGAACGAAAATTCACGGTCTGTCCATCCATCGCCATGGTGTCCAATCCTGCCATTGGAGTTAACATAGCAAGAGGCCCTTTGGATGAATCGTAGAAACGAGGTCCGATAGTGAAGCACGAAATCCTTTACAAGCCCTCCTACTCCCTCGCCGTCGTGAACATGGAGTGCGACGAAGAGATAGTCGCCGAGTCCGGCGCAATGGTCAGCATGTCCTCCGGCATCGCCATCGAGACGTCCGCCCGGGGCGGCCTGTTCGGCGGTCTGGCCCGCAAGTTCCTCGGCGGCGAGAGCTTCTTTCTCAACACCTTTCACGCCGACGAGGCCGGTGAGATCACCCTCGCCCCACCCCTCCCCGGCGACGTTTTCCACACGGACATGCGCAACGAGACCCTCCTGGTCCAGTCCGGTTCCTACATGGCCTCTTCCAGGGACATCTCCGTCGATACCCAGTGGGGCGGCGCCAGGACCTTCTTCTCCAAGGAGGGGCTGTTCCTCCTGCGGGTCCAGGGCTCCGGCGACCTCTTCCTATCCAGCTACGGCGCCATCCACATCAAGGAACTGCGCCGGGGGGAGAGCTACATTGTGGACACGGGCCACATGGTCGCCTTCGACGAGACCGTCGACTACCAGGTCACGCGCGTGGGGGGCCTGAAGTCCACCCTGTTCAGCGGCGAAGGGCTGGTATGCCAGCTCACGGGGCCCGGGAGAATCCTCATCCAGTCCCGCAGCGCCGACTCCTTCCTCTCCTGGCTAATTCCCCAACTCCCCCACCGCCGCTAGCCTAGGGCCCACAGCAGCAGGCTCAGGATGATGATGTATACCGCCGTCGCCGTGAACCCGCTCAGGAAATAGCCCACCCACCGGTTGCGGACCCGCTGTATCAGCAGCGTCGACGCGGCTACGGCCACCAGCGGAACTATGTTCAACAGCGCTATCGAAGGCACGTTGGCTTGGAGCTGGTCCTGGTCGGCAAGGGATCGGTAGGTCGGTATGATGAACACCATAAAGCCCGTCACTGCGCCCACCACGAACAGCAGGGGCTCCATCCTTCTGGTCGCGCCGTAAGCCAACACCGCCAGCATCCCCGCCGACCATATTGAAAGGGTGTAGCCGTATGGAATGACCACGTTCTGGACTACAGCCGCTATGGCTTCGCTAAGGTTCACCGATCACTCTG
>JAAXHX010000137.1 GCA_012270635.1 Dehalococcoidia bacterium
TCGGCCAGCTTGACGAAGTCCGGGTTCTTCAACTCGGACCCGATCACCCTGCCGTTGAACATCTCCTGCTGGTCTCGCAGCACGTTCCCGAACGCCCCGTCGTTGAACACGATGGCGATGACGTTGATGCCGTACTGCGCCGCCGTGGCCAGTTCCTGGGAGTTGTAGAGAAATCCGCCGTCTCCGCACGGCGAGACGACGACCTTGTCCGGCTGGGCCACCTTCGCCCCCAGCGCCGTCGGGTACGCAAACCCGAGGTTCCCCGCATAGGACGACGTGAAGTAGGTCCGCGGCTCGTACGCCTGGTAGTAGGCCCTGGAGTAGTAGCCCACCTGCGTCATGTCCGGAACCAGGATCCCGTCCTCCGGGATGCACTCCCTTATCGTCCGCACGAATCCCCCCAGGGGCTCGATCTGGTTCGCCGGGTCGTAGCGAAGGCCTCGCAGAGTCTCGCATTCCTCTCTTCGCGACTTGGCGGGCGGCCCCGCCTCCCGGTACCCTTCTAGGATCTTTCGCAGCGCTAGCTTGGCGTCCCCTGCAACCCCCACGGTGTCGGCGTGGTTCCGCCCTATCTCATCCTCGTCGATGTCTATCTGCACCACCTTCTGCTGTTCCAGCGCCTCTACCCCCGCAAACCTCGTCCCCACCGCCAGTATCACGTCCCGCTCCCAGAAGTACATCCGCAGCGCGTCCCGGGTCTGCCCCGTCGAACGCCCCCTAGTTACCCCTACCGACAGGTAGTGCCTGTCCGATATCGCTCCCTTGCCCTCGGGTGTCGTGATTACCGGCGCCTGCAGGTATTCCGCAAGCTCCAGCAACTCCTTGCTCCCCCCCGAGGAATGCACCCCTCCCCCCGCCCAGATAATCGGCCTTTCCGACTGCATCAACACCGATACCGCGTCCTCGATTTCATCCCTTGCCGGCTCCGATTCCGTCTTCACCGCGGGGCCGCACAGCTCGATGTTCGCCACCTCCGCCAGCGTCTCCGGCGGAATCTCGATCTCCACGGGGCGCGGCCGTCCGTTGCGCAGTTGCCTGAACGCCTCCTGGACCGTTCCGGGCACCTCCCCGGCGTTGAGTATTCTCGCGTTCCACTTCGTCACGGGGTCGATGACGTCCAACTGGTCGTTGACTTCGTGCAATATCCCCACGTCCCGACCGATGTTCTTCTTGTTTATCTGCCCCGAGATCAGCAGCACCGGCGAAGAGCACGCGTAGGCGTTTCCCAGCCCCGCCCCCGCGTTCTGAAGCCCGGGCCCCGGGACCACCATCGCCGTCCCTATCCTCCCCCCTGCCCTCGCGTACCCGTCCGCCATGTAAGTCGTAGCCTGCTCGTGCCGTGCGGTGATGAACCGGATGTCCGGCACGTCGTACAGCGCATCCATCGCGTGGTAGAGCTGCACCCCCGGCAACCCGAAGATCACCCTCACTCCCTCGTTGTATATCGAGCGGACCAGCGCCTGGCCCCCCGTCATTTCCGTCATTCGGTCACCCCTGTTTGGTCGGTAATTTAATTGATCGGCGCTCCCCCACCACCCTCGCCCCTACACCGCCGCCAGGTTGTACAACCTCGCACAGTTTTCCCACAATACCTTCCGCTTGGTCTCGTCGCTCACCCTGTCGTATTTAAGGAACGACTCCACCGCGTGGGGATAGCTGGAGTCCGTGTGCGGGTAGTCGGTGGACAGCACCACGTTGTCGTCGCCTATAGCGTCCACCAGGTGGTGCAGCAGTTCCCCATCCGTCTCCGTCGATACGTAACACTGCCTGACAAAGTACTCGCTCGGCTTCAGGTCCAGCCGTATCTCCTGGCTGTCCCCGTACGTCTCCCACTGGTCGTCCAGCCGATACAGGAGCCACGGGACCCAGGAGCAGTTCCCCTCCAGGAACGCCATCCTGAGCTGGGGAAATCTGTGCAGCAGCCCGCCCGCGGTCACCGACCCCACCGCCAGCATCAGTGGTATCGGAAAGGAGAAGGCGTGTACCAGTACAAGGTTGTTCGGGTGGTCCCGGAACCAGTTCCCCGGGTTCCGGGCCGCGTACCCCTGCGATGTATCGTGGAACGTCACCGGCGTATCCATCCCCTGAAGCTCGGCCCACAGTCGGTCGCATTCCGGGTCGTGGGCCATGCGGTTGTCCACCACCGTCGGCAGCAGCGTAACCGCCGCCATACCCAGATCCCGGACGCACCTCCCCGCCTCCCCCACCGCCGACGGAATATCGTTCAGGGCCAGAATCCCGGACCCCTTCAACCGCGCCCCGTCCACCGCCGCAAACTCCGAAAGCCAATCGTTGAAGGCCCGGCACACTGCGAACGTGTACCCCGGGTCCTGCCCGTCCACCTGGATCGCCATCTGGGCGAACGTGCGGAACAGGATCGCCACGTCGATCCCCTCCACGTCCATCGCCCGCAGCGTTAGCTCCGGCGTATACCCGTACTCCAGTTCCGCCGCGTACGCCTCCGCTTTCCGGTCGTCCAGGCTCTTGCGGGAGACCATCTCCTTCTTAGTCCACTCCTCGGAGACCGGGGCGTCGGTCTTCACCACGAAGTCCTTGTGCCCGCTTTCCGGGCGCGCCATCCACACCGGCGCCCGCTCCCGGTACCTCGGTTCGAGATATCTCTCGTACAGGTCCGGCGGCTCCATCACGTGGAGATCGCTGTCGGCTATCAGAAACCCGCTTCTGGCCATTCCTAGTCTCCCGGGCGCGGCCCTGAAAGGGAGGCCGTTGTGAGCAACGACCCCCTTCGTTGGGTTGGGTAATTCGGCGGAGGTTGCCTAGCTGGACAGGGCCTGCGACGGGATGGCCTTCTTCGGGTCCACGAACGGTATTGGCACGATGGTCGCGTCCACGGGCCCGTCCTGCGGCAGCACCGCCTTCAGCCTCGTCCCGTCCGCCGTCCGGTCTATCGGCATCATCGCCAGGGCTATGTTGCAGTCCAGCCTCGGCGAGAAGAATGCGCTGGTGACGTAGCCCACCTCCTTCTCCCCCGACTCGTCCTTGACGATGTAGAAGTCTGAGTTGTACCAGGTTATCGGCGTGCCGCCCATCGCCAGCCCCACCATCCTCTGCTTTATCCCTTCCTCCTTGATTTTACGCAGGGCGTCTTTGCCGATGTAGTCCCCCTTGTTGAAGTCCACCTGCCAGTCCAGGTTCACCTCGAAGGGGTTGGTCTCGATGTCCATGTCCTGCCCGTACGAAAGGATCGCCGCCTCCAGCCTGCGCACGTGGCTCGGGGCTATTACGTGCAGGTTGAATTCCTCCCCCGCCGCCAGGATCGTGTTCCACATCTCGTCCGCATTGTCTAAGGCGTCGTGCAGGTAGATTTCGAAGCCCACCTCCGCCGAAAAGCCCGTCCTGGAGATGTCCACCCGGAGTCCGTTCAGGTCCGTCTGCCAGATCGTGTAGTACTTCATGTCCATGATCCCGTCCCCGAACAACTTCCTCATCAGCTGCACCGACTTCGGGCCCTGGATCTGCACCGGCGAGATGTCCACCTCGTTCAGGTCCACGTTGAACTCGCCCGTGGCGTTCACCCCCTGGCACCACAGCAGCACGTCCGAGTCCGAGATGCTGAACCGGAACTCGTCCTCCGCCGTCCTGAGCAGCACCGGGTCGTTGATGATCCCGCCCTTCTGGTTGCACAGGATCACGTAGCGCGCCTTGTTCACGGGCAGCTTCTTGTACACGTCCCGCGTGATCACCCTGTCCACGAACGCCGCCGCGTCCGGCCCCTTCACCTGGATCTGCCTCTCCACCGCCACGTCCCACATCGTCACGTGCTCGGTGATGTACTCGTACTCCTTCATCAGCCCGCCGTCCTCCGGCTTCACGTACGCCCGGGGGTGGTAGGTGTGGTTGTACGTGGCGAAAGCCCAACAGCCGGCCTTTACCGCCAAGTGCCAGTACGGGCCCTTGCGAAGGCGGGTCGTTATCTTGATCTTCGCATCTACGTTGCCGCTCTGCCTCAGGTTGAGGGGCAGGGCCCGCTTCTTCAATTGCAGCATATAACCTGTCCTCCCGGTCTCAGTGGACCGCGGTATGTCCGGCCTTCCGGCGCCGGCCCTCAGTTAAGGAACCCGTACAGCTTCCCGGCGTTTTCGTATATCAGCTTGTGTCTCATCCCTGCGTCCAGCTTTCCCAGGTTGCGCTCTATCGTTTCCATCGAGTCTGGCCACACACTGTCCGCGTGGGGATAGTCCGACCCCCAAAGCACGTTCTCCGTGCCCACCGCCTCGATTACCTCCGCGCTCAGCGGCTCGTCCTGGAACGTCGAGTATCCGTGCTTCTTCCACAGCTCGCTGGGCATCCCGCTCAACCCCAGTTGGAAGAGCCGGTCTTCATACTCCACGTCGATCCGGTGCAGCACGTACGGCAGCCACCCGATCCCGCACTCGCCCAGCACGAACTTGAAGTTCGGGTACGCATCGCACGCCCCCGACAGCAGCACGCTCGTCATGAACTCAGGCCCCGAGAGCTGGAACAGCGTGTACATCAACCCCAGAGAGATCGTCTCGTACCGCTCGTCCCCCTCGGATTCCGGCTGCCGGTAGTTCAACCCGACGGTGTGGAAGGAGATGGGCATGTTGCATTCGCCCGCCGTCTCCCACAGCTCGTTCCACTCCTCCTGGTAGATCGGCGACGACGCGCTGGACACGTTCATTTCCGCGCCCCTCAGCCCGAGGTTGGCCGCCTTCCTAAGCTGCTCCGCCGCCGTGGCCGGGCTGTGGCTCGATATGCACGCCAGGGCCGCCAGCCTATTGGGGCTGACCTTGCAAAACTCGGAGACCCACTCGTTGTATATGTCATACACGCAGGTCAGGGCCTCCGGGCTTGCCAGCCCTCCTTCGGCGTCGGAGAAGCCCGTCGACACCCCCAGGATGCCGTATATCACCTCCGCCTGGATCCCGTCCGCGTCCTGGTCCCTGAGCCTCAGTTCCGGGGTGCTGGGATGGAACCGCCCCGCATCGGCATCGGAGAAGAACCCCATCTCCTCCATCCGGTCGAGTCGCTTGGACTTGCCCGGCTGGTAGGGCTCGTAGGAGCCCGTCAGGGCCCCCGCCGCCACGAACCCGAAGCTCGCGTCTTCCGCTTTCCAGACCCGACCCTCGTCGGTCTCCACCACCCTCGGCATCTTGTCCTTCAGACCGGCCGGAGCCCGGGACACGAAAAGGTCTTCCGGTAGCCACACTATGTCCATGTGCGTATCCGCAGAGATAACCGTCTGTTCCACGACTATGTCCCCCTCTCCATTGGAGGTCGGTGTTCAACTGTCCCAGGACCCTGGCTATGCCGCACGCAGGCCGAAATTCCCCGCCCCGCGCCGATAGTCGGCATATTGTATTCCCAACTCTCCATTATGAAAATACCCAAATCAACCCCTCTCCCACCCCATTCCCAAAATCCTCCCCACCCCTTCCCTGCATCATCCCACCCTCCACCCGTCATTCCGGCCCCCGAGCCGGAATCCATCCCCCGATGCGGGGTCGCTCACCCTGAGGCCCTCGAAGGGTCGAGCGGGGGCGGAGCGCCACCCTCAAACCACCGTGGCCCCCGGAGGCGCCGCGTCCCGCTCTATCAGCTCCAACAGGTTGCCGTCCGGGTCATACAGGTAGCACACCTTCCGGGCCCACGGGTACACCGCGTCGGGGCGCAGGGCCGGCGGGTTCACGAACTCCATCCCTCGCTCCGACAGGTCCTCATAGAACGCATCCACGTCGTCGACTATTATCCCCAGGTGCGCGGTTCCCACCCTGTTCCTCGCCGGCGCCGCTCCCTCCACCACCGGCGGTTCCAGGAACTGCACCAGTTCGACGGCATGCCTCATGTCGTTCCCCAGGTAGACCACGTGCACCCGAGCGTTTTCGAAGCCCGTCAGCTGGCTCACCAGGTCCCCTTCCAACACCATGTTCCTCTGCTCCGACAGGCCCAGCACGTCCCGGTAGAACCTCAGTGCCCGCTCCATGTCCGACACCACGAACCCCGTATGATTCATCCACTCAACTCTCACCTGTCAATCTCCCTGATGCCTTTGCTTAACCATAATCTCATTCCACATTTGTCCGTCATTCTCGTACCCCCGTATTTGTACGTCATTCCCATGCCCCGACACGGGAATCCATCCCCGAGGCCGGGCCGCTCACCCTGAGGCCCTCGAAGGGTCGAGCGGGGGGCGGCCCGCCACTGCCAATCCGTCTGGCCCCCCTGAGCCGCTCCCCCAAAGCCCTAATTCAACCTTCCCTGCTCCGCTTGCTCCCCGACCCTGGGCGCTGCCTTATACCCCGACGGCTGATTGGGCATCTCAAAACCATTCCCTTCCAAAAGCTCACCCGCCGTCCGAATCTGTATCTTCGGATAGTCCCTCTGCCACAACTCCGAGTGATAGAACCCCGCGCTCACCGCCTCCCGTTCCATCTCACGCGTCGGCTCTTCCAGGGTGATGAAAAGGCCAAGGGCCGCCTTTTCCCGCTCCATCGTCCCCTTCAGGTCCCGGATGTGCGGCGACGACACCTTCCCGCTCTTCACCTGGACTATCGCTTTCTCCATTGTCCGCCTCTTGCCTTCCACGAAGTGCACCACCCCGTCTATCCCCCGGTCGGCCCCCTTCTTCTGGTCGCCCCTCGGCAGCGCCTCCACCAGCGACATCGCCCAGTACTGGAACTGGTGTCTGTCCTGCTCCGCCAACGCCCGAGCGCTCCCCACGTCCACCGGCTCGCCCACCACCTCGTAGTCCTGGCCGGGGAGCAGCCCGTGCCCCGTCTTCAACCGGTTCTTCATCAACGCCACGGCCAGGTGCGTTATGTCTATCCCAATCCATT
>JAAXHX010000138.1 GCA_012270635.1 Dehalococcoidia bacterium
AATAGGGTAAGTCCGAGACGCGGAGGTCGTCAACCGAGATATCCTAGGAATGGCGCAGGGCTCGGCCGGGCAGGTCTCCCGTGTGCCGTCCCTGGTCGATGACCAGCTTCCCGTTGACAATAACGTGATAGATGCCGATGGGCAGCTGCTCAGGCTCTTCGAAGGTGGCGGTGGCCTGCACGGTGTCGGGGTTGAAGACCACGATGTCGGCCTTCATGCCGTTTCGCAGGATTCCCCGGTCCGAAAGCCCGAGCCTCTGCGCCGGAATCGACGTCATCTTCCGCACCGCCTCTTCCAGGGAGACCGCCCCTTCGTCCCGGGCCAGCTGGCCCAGCAGGTAGGGAAAGGTGCCGTAGGTCCGAGGATTGGGCTTGTTGCCTGTGAGCAGGCCGTCGCTTCCGACCATGTGCGCGGGATGCTGAAGAATGGTGCGTATGTTGTCGGGGTTGCCGGTCCGGGCCACGAAGGCGACATCCAGGTTCTCTTCTATCAGCAGGTCACATACCGTATCGACGATGGACTTGTCCCACGCCCGGGACAGGTCCTCCAGCGACCGACCTTCCCACTCCTTGTTCTTGGCCGAGCCGACCTGGCTGAAGACGTAGTCGCTCATGTCGCCCCCCCACTGGGGGTTGACGCTGTCGGCGATCCGTTCACGGACTCGCGGGTCCTTGATGCGGGCCATGAAATTCGCGGGCCCTCCCGCGTGCACCCAGGCCGGCACCAAGGAGAGGAGGAGGGTGCTGGCGGCGGGATACGGGTACTGGTCGAAGGTGACGTCCACTCCCCGGTTGCGGCCCTCGTCGATCAGCGCGGTCATGCGCTGCCCCATCCCGTCCAGGGGGCTGTGAAAGTGCGATATCTGCACCGAGACCCCCGCCTCGGCCCCAATGTCGATGGCCTCTCTAAAGGGGTCCAGCAGACCGTCGCCGCGGTGATAGCGGCAGTGGGTTATGTACGTGCCGCCGGACTCGCGAAGGCTCTTGCAGATTTCGGTCAGTTCATGGGTGTCGCTGTATGTGCCGGGCACGTAGGTGAGGCCGGTGGAGAAACCGAACGCCCCGTCCTTCATCCCCTGCTCCACGAGGGACTTCATGCGGGCAAGCTCATCCTCGTTCGGGAGCCGGTCCTCCCAACCCATCGCCTCCACCCGCACGGCGGCGTGGGGCACGAAGTAGACGACGTTGCAGGCGGCCCGCTCATCGAACAGGTCCAGGAACTCCTTGACGGAGCCCCAACGGACGTCGGGGGGAGGGGCGCCGTTGACGGCGGCCAGATACCAGAGTAGTTGCTCCAGCTTTTGGGGCGAGGACGGAGCATAAGACAACCCGTCCTGCCCCAGGGCATCCGTAGTCACGCCCTGGGCGAGCTTGGCCTCGTGCCGAGGGTTGTTCAGCAAGGCGATATCCGAGTGGGAGTGCATGTCGATGAACCCGGGACAGACCACGCACCCCGAGGCGTCGATGGTGCGCGCCGCTTCCAACGCGGACGCATCGCCCCGGATGACGGTCACCGTGTCCCCGGTCACCCCCACGTCGGCCCGGAACCACGTCTGCCCCGTGCCGTCGATGACTCGGCCACCGGATATCAGTAAGTCAAACATTCAAGTAGAATCTTGCCTAGCCGTCCAGGTCCACTTCGTCGAACAGGTACTCGCCGAGGTAGCCGATTAACGCGTTGGCCGCCAGGTAGGGCGTCCTGCCCCCGGGGTCGAGGGGAGGGGCGACCTCGCACAGGTCCAGGGCCTTGATGCAGTCGTACTCGGTCAATATCGCCATGGCGTCCAGCAGGTCGGTGGCCCCTATGCCCTCGAAGACCGGGGCCCCCGTCCCGGGAGCGTGCGACGCGTCCACCACGTCGATGTCGACGCTGACGTATACGGCATCCGTCCCGTCCGCCGCCGCTTCCATGGCCTGCCGGAGCACGTGCTCCATCCCCTGGGTCTTCACGTCCTTGGCCGTGGACATCTTCAGCTTTTGGGTCTTGTACATCCGGTATATGTCGGCGTCCATCACGCTCCCGTTCAACCCCACCCAGCTCATGTTCTTGTAGGACACCACCGAGTTCTCGCTGATCCGGCGAGCGCATGTGCCGTGGTTGTATTGTCCCAGCTCGCCGTAGCTGTTCCGGAAGTCGGTGTGGCTGTCGATGTGGACGTATCCCAGCTTAGGCCTCTCCCCTCGCTCCATCAAACCTCTCGCGAACCCCTCGAAACCCGGATATGCCAGGTAGTGGTCGCCTCCCAGGAGAATCGGGACGGCGCCCCGCTTCACGATATCCGAAATCCCCTCCATCACCGAATCCGTGGTCTTCATGATGTCCAGGGGGTGAATGTTGAAGTCGCCCAGGTCCCCCAGGTTGAGCTTCGGCTTCATCCGCCGCGCGATGTGGGAGTCCACGTTCACCGCCGTTTTTTCGCTGGCCACGTCCTGGAGACCCCTGTACATCAGGGACGCCTCCCGGATGCTCCTCGGCCCGTACCGCGCCCCGGGCCTCGGGAACAGGATGCCCATGTCGATGGGCGCGCCCGCTACCACGGCCATTCCTTCCCTCACGTCCTCCAACCCGATCTGCGGAGCGTTGTAGAAAGTCGGGATTCCGACGTAGTCGGTTATAAAATCGATGTCCTTCATGGCACGTCTCCCTTATGTAGCTGCGTCTTCAACATACCTTTGCTCGTTGCTGCTCCCGACCCGCGACCTCCCCGCCCCCCTTCCTCTAATCATCCTGCTTGAACAGGTAATAGTTGTACTCGTATTTCCCTACCAGCGCCTCCCCCTCTTCGAAGCGGGCGAGCCTGAAGGGTCGGATGTCGACGCTGGAGGCCCGGCCGTCCACTATCAGTTCCGACATGCACTTGCCCACAGCCGGCCCGATCTTGAACCCCGTGCCGCTCATCCCCACCGCCAGGTACAGCCCCTCCAGCCCCGGCGCCCGGTCCAGGATCAGGTGGCCGTCCGGCGTATTGCCGTCCACGCCGTTCCAGGACCTGACCCACGTTGCGTCCTCCATGGCCGGTATCCGGGAGGCGATCCGGCGGCTGGTGCGCAGCGACCATCTCATGTCCGGCTCCGCCTCGTAGCTGTCCGGGTCCAGGTCCTTGGGGGACTCGTGCCGGTCAACGACACTGCTGAAGCCGAGCAGCGTAAGCTCCCCCGGCTCGGGCCTGAAGTAGATGCCGTTCGCCGCATCGATGCACGCGGGGTGACTCCCGTATAAAATCGGCGGTCTTTTAAGTACGCCCACCGACAGCATCATTCCCGTGATCGGCAGGTCGAGTCCCACCCCCGCCCCCAGCCTCTTGGACCACGCGCCTCCCGCCAATACTACATTCTCCGTTGAAATCCTTCGCTGGCTGGTCTCCACACCCGTCACCCGATCCCCGTCCTCCAGTATCCTCAGCGCTTCCTCTCCCTGGGACACCTCGGCGCCGAGCTCCTGCGCCCGCCTTACGAAGCCCGTGGCTGCGGAGTGGGGGTCACCGTAGCCGCTGTCGGGCTCGTAGGCGGCGGCGCCCACGTCCCCCACGTACCAGTGGGGGAGCAGTTCCCGGAGGGACTCGGGGTCCAGGGCGTAGGTGTTTATCCCGGCCTCGTCCCTAAGGATGTCTACGTTGCGATGAAGCTTCTCCTTCTCTTCCTCCCCGACTATGAACACGAACCCGGCGTTGACGAAGCCGCTCTCCCCTCCGATTAGCTCCCCCCAGTTCGCATACACCTCGCCGCCCAGCTTCGCCATGGCCGAGTCCCACGGGTTGGTGTAGTGCATCCGTATGACCGCCGTCGCCTTGCCCGTCGCCCCGCCGGCCACCGACCCCTTGTCGACGAGGGTAACCCCCATCCCCCTCTCGGAGAGGTAGTGAGTGATGCTGCTTCCCACAATCCCTGCCCCGACCACCACCACTTCTGCCGTGCCGTTTCCCACCTGGTTTGCCTCTTTACAAGCGGTCTCGTCCCAAGTCGCCGTCGAAATCTAGTCATACTGTCGTCCCATGTCAACCCGATTCTCCCACCCGACCCCCTGAACGTCTATAATGCCCCCATGAACGCCCTCTCGGGCCGCAACGCCTCTCACGTAGCCAGGACCCGCTTCCTCCCCGCCCTCGCCCACCGGGACTTTCGCCACCTCTGGTTTGCGGCCCTCAGCGCCGACGCCGGGGCCTGGGCCGTCATCGTGGCCCGGGGATGGCTCGCCTACCACCTCGCCGAGAACAACCCCAGCGCCTCGGCGGGGCTGGTCATCTTCTCGGCGATGATCCCGTACGTGCTGGTGCCGGTCTTCGCCGGTTTCCTAGCGGACAGGATGGTGCGTCGGGACCTGCTGGCATGGTCGATGGGGTTCCAGATATTGATCCACATTGCCACGGCTGCTATAGCGCTGCTGGGCGTCGTGCAGATCTGGCACCTGGTGGTCATAGCCTTCATTACCGGCAGCGCCATGGCGACCCAGGTGGCGGGGCTGGAGTCGCTGACGGCCAACTTGGTCCCGAGAAAAAACCTGGTAAACGCCTACGCCCTCATCAATGCCGCCTTTCACGGGACTCGGGCCTTGGGGCCGGGGGCAATTGCGCCGGTGCTGGCCTTGCTGGACATCGGGTGGGCGTTCGTTATAGCCGGGGTTGCGTACATCATAGCAATCACGCTGGTCCTGCGCATCGAAACCCGGTCCACAGGCGTCATAGAGTCGGCGAGGGGACACTTGCGCAACCTGGCCGAGGGCTTCATATACGCCTACCGGCACCCGGTCCTGGTAAGGGTGTTCGTACTGGTCATCTTCCACTGCTCCCTTACAATGTCCTTCGAATCCCTGCTCCCCGTCATTTCGGAGACGAAGCTGGGAACGGACGCCTTTGGCGTCAGCATGATGAACGTGACGGTCGGGGTGGGGGCGCTTCTAATTTCGCTGGTCATAGCGCCTCTTTCAGCGCCTCACAGGCGGGGGAGGCTGCTGTTGATCAACGGCATCATCAGCGGCATCAGCCCCCTGACACTGGCATTCGCCCCGACCCTTCCACTGGCCATGCTGGCCACTGCGTTCATGGGCGCATCGCAGGCGGGATTCATGATCCTGTCATCGATACTGATCCAATCGGTGGTGCCGGACGGGATAAGGGGTCGGGTGACGAGCATTTACATCCTTCACGCAGCGGGAATCATGTCCTTCGCCAACTTCGGCAACGGCGCCTTGGGCGATCGATTTGGCCCAGAATGGGTGCTGGCGGTGGCAGGCGGGGGGTTCGTGGCATTCGTGATACTCACCGCACTGGAGAGAAGGACGCGAGGGATTTACATCCGGGGTGTGGCGGTGGCCCCTACGGGCTAGAAGGGAATGGACATCAGTTCCTGGGAGAAGATGACCTCCCCCGGGAACACGGCCCTCACGTCATTCTCCGCCTTGGCCCTCGCCCCTTCTTCCGAAAGCCCGGGGCCCATGTGCACCAGCGCCAACCTGCTGACCCCCGCGTCCCGTGCCATCTTCGCCGCGCCCGTGGTGCCGCACTGGCCCACGTGCTCGCCGTTTTCATCCATCACGTCCTGGTCGTCCCAGCACATGCACAACAGGATGTCCGCGGCCGACGCCAGCTCCGTAACCGAGTCGCAGGGCTGAGTGTCCCCCGTAAAGACTATGCTCCCCGAAGAAGTCTCCAGCCTGTAGGCCAGCGAGTCGAGCCACGGCTGTACGTGCTCCGCAGGCGCGGCGACGACCTCCCAGTCCGCCCCCGAGCAGACCTTGCCGGGCCCCACGTCCCGGGCCTCGACCGCCGGCGGATTTCTCGGCAGGGTGCCGCCCCGGTTCACGTAGACCCTCTGGCTCACGGGATGGCTCACCCGCGCCTTCCAGTCGTGGGCAAACGCCCCCGACTCCCCTATCAGCTTCTCCGTGATCGACTCGGTCAGCGTGGGGCCGTAGACCTTCAGTCGGTTCTCCCGCCCAACCCCCTGGTCCCATCGACACAGCAGGAAGCACGGGTAGTCGACGTCATGGTCGAAGTGATGGTGCGTGAAGAAGAGATGGTCTATCTGGGTCGGCCATAGGCCAGCCTTGACCAGCTTGTGTGTAGCCGCGGGTCCGCAATCGAACATCAGGCGCTGACCGTCGAACTCCGCCACGAATGACGAGCCGAAGCGCGCGGGCGTGGGGGTCGGGGTCCCGGCCCCGAGCACGACTATCCTGCTCACTTTGCGTTCCTTCCCCCGTCTATCACTACCGCCGTCCCCGACACGTACGCTGCATCATCCGATACCAGATATACCACCAGCTTGGCTATGTCCTCCGGCTGCCCCGCCCGACCCACGGGAATGCCGGCCGCCACCTCGTCGAATATCCCCGCCTTTCCCTCTACCCCCTGCGCCCCGGGCGTGTCCACGAGCCCCGGGATCACGCTGTTCACCCGTATCCCCTGCTCGCAGAACTGGCTACTGGTCGTCTTGGTCAACTGGATCATCCCCGCTTTGCTGACGGCATACGGCAGCGAGAACGTGCTCCCTCGCAGAACCACCGACGAGGAGACGTTCACTATCGCGCCCCGGCCCCGCTTCAGCATCTCCGGTATCACGTACTTGGAGCACAGGAACGGGCCCTTGAGGTTGATGTCCATCACCGTGTCCCACTCCTCCTCCGCAACCTCCGTCAGGACGGGGGCCTGGACCTGGAGGGCCGCCGCGTTCACCAGCACGTCTATCTTTCCGTACTCCTCTACGACTCTTTCCACGGCGGCCTGCACTTCGCCCGCCCGAGACACGTCCGTTTCTATGAAAATAGCCGAACCCCCGGCCTCCCTTATCTCGCCTACCGTCCTCTCCCCGCCCTCGACGTGAATGTCAAGCACCGCCACCCGGCCTCCCTCCGCCGCGCACTCCTTCGCCGTCCCCCTCCCGATCCCCAGGCTCCCGCCCGTGATGACGCAGACTTTGTCTTCCAGCTTGCCCGCCATTGCTACCCTCCCTCTCCCGGCCTCATCTCTCGTAGACCGCTTCGCCGCCTACCACCGTCATCTCGATAGGGATGTCCTTAATGGCGAAGGGGTCTACGGCGGTCGGGTCCTGGCCCAGGACTACCAGGTCGGCCAGTTTGCCCGGCGTAATCGACCCCTTGACGCCCTCTTCGAAGGAGGCATAGGCCCCGTTCAACGTGTATATCCTCAGCGCCTCCTCAATGCTGACCCTCTGGTTCGGGCCCCATACCCGTCCCTCTCTGTCCGTCCGAGTCACGCAGCACTGTATCCCCAGCAACGGCTCGAAGGGGCTGGCCGTGAAGTCCGACGCCCCCGTGCACGGTATTCCGTAGTCCAGGAACGACCGGTGGGCGAACATCCACCTCGCCCGTTCCTCCCCGTAGAACGCCATCTTCTCACCGTGCTGATAGGCGTATGCCCCGAAAGGCGTCGGGACAACGCCCAGGGCTTTTATCCTTCTCAAAATGTCGGGGTTCACCACCGTGCAATGCTCTATCCGGTGCCGGGCCCCGTGTCTCGGGTGGGTTTCCTGCGCCCGCTCGAAGGCGCGGAGGGTCATGTCGATTGCCGCGTCTCCGTTGGAGTGGACGCAGGCCTGGTACCCTGCCTCGTGGATGCGCCGGATTTTTTCATCCAGTTCCCCTTGCTCGAACAGCTTCAACCCGTGCTCGCTGCTCCCGACGTACGGCTCGCTCAAGTAGGCCGTCCGGGTGGCTATCCCGCCGTCATTTGTGAGCTTGATCCCGCCCCATCTGAGCTTCTCATCCCCGAGCCCCGTGCGTATCCCCGCCGACCGGAACGACTCGAAATAGTTTTCGTGGACCAGCATGTACACCCGCAGCAGAAGCTCGTCCCGCGCCCACGCCTCCTGGTACACGCTCACCTCCTCCGGCATGACCATGGCGTCGTGGACGCTGGTCAGGCCGGCGGTCGCGTACATCTCCGTTATCTTCTTCAGCCCCTCGCGCCTCTCTTCCATGCTGGCCTGGGACAGCACGAAGAAACGGACCCGTTCCTCTCCTGCCTCGTAGAGCACGCCGTTCGGCTCCCCCGACTCCGGGTCCCTTTCGTGTGGTCCCGATATCGGCCCCGCCGAGTCCCGGGTCACCCCAAATGCCTCCAGCCCTTTCCCGTTTACCGAGCTCATCAGCCCCGCTCGGTGCGTGACTATCACGGGATGGTCGCGGCTGACTTCGTCCAGCTCCCAGCGGCTCGGCATCCGGCCTTCGACCGTCTTGGTGTCGTCATACTTGAAACCCATCACCCACTGGCCGGGCGCCGTGTCCCGCGCCCTCAACCTCAGGTCTTCCTGCACCTGCCCGATGGACGGCAGCTCGCAGTCCACCATGCTCGACACCATTTTGATGCCCGTGCTCATGACATGGATATGAGCATCTATGAACCCGGGCACAACCGTCTTACCGGCCAGGTTGAGGACCTCCGTCCCGGGCCCCGCCAGGCTCTCCACGTCCTTGTTCTCGCCAACCGCCGCGAATTTACCGCTCTTTATGGCCAGGGCCTGGGCTCTCGGGTTACGCGCATCGATGGTGATTACGTTGGCGTTGACGATGACCTTGTCGGGGGCCAGGGCTGAAGATGCCATGACGGGCCTTTATGCCTCGTATATCGCTTCGCCGCCCACCACCGTCATCTCGATGGGAATGTCCTTGATGGCGAAGGGATCGACGGCGGTCGGGTCCTGGCCGAGGACCGTGAAGTCGGCCAACTTCTCCACGGTTATGGAGCCCTTAAGGTTCTCCTCGAAGGAGGCGTAGGCGCTGTGAAGCGTGTAGACCTTCAGGGCCTCCTCCACGGAAATGCGCTGGTTGGCGCCCCAGACATTGCCGTTGATGTCCGTCCTGGTGACACAGCTCTGAATTCCGAGCAGCGGCTCGTAGGGGCCGGGCGGGTAGTCCGTCGCCCCCGTCGCCACCACCCCGTAGTCCAGGAAGGACCGCTGGGCGAACATCCACTTCACCCGTTCCTCTCCGTAGTAGCGCATCTTCTCGCCGTGATAGTAGACGTAGGTGCAGAAGGGAGTCGCCACGGCCCCCAAGGCCCTCATCCTCCTCAGCAGTGAGGGGTTGACCAGGGTGCAGTGCTCCAGCCTGTGCCGGGTGTCCTGGCGCGGGTTGGCCTTTTGGGCCTTCTCGTAGGCGGTTAGCACCATGTCTATGGTCGCGTCTCCGTTGGCGTGGACGCAGACCTGGTAGCCGGCGTCATGGACCTCCCTGACCTTCTCCTCCAACTCTTCCGGGTCCATGGCCCGGATCCCGCAATCGCTGTCGCTCCCCTCGTAGGGTCGGGAAAGGTAGGCCGTACGGGAGGCTATCGCGCCGTCGCTCACCATCTTTATGCCGCCCAGACGGAGCCTGTCGTCCCCGAAACCCGTCTTCAACCCCGACGCCTTGAACCCACCGAAATACCGGTAGTGCACCAGCATGTACACTCTGAGGGGCAACTCGCCCCTTTCCCACGCTTCCTGGTAGACGGCTACGTCGTCGCTGGTGACGAGGGCGTCGTGGACCGAGGTCAGGCCGGCTGCCGCGAACATGTTGCAGATCGTCTTCAGACCTTCTCGGCGCACATTCGGGGTCACCTTAGACAGGAGCTCGAACCGGATCGCGTCTGCCGCCGTCTCGTACAGCACGCCGTCGAGTTCGCCCGTGGCCTCGTCCCGGCCATACCGACCCCCCGGCGGGTCGGGAGAGTCTTTGTCGATTCCCAGGGCCTCCAGCCCCCTGCTGTTGGTGTAG
This sequence comes from Dehalococcoidia bacterium, assembly GCA_012270635.1. Next base: position 9,712 of record JAAXHX010000138.1, read on the forward strand.
TAGACGTGCCCTGCGCGGTGGGCCACGAGCGCCGGGTGTCGGGGGCTGGCTTCGTCCAAGTCCCGGCGGTTCAGGAAGCGGTTTTCTGCCGTCTTAGTGTCGTCGAACTTGAATCCCTGCACCCAGTCTCCGGTAGGCGTGTCCTCGGCCCTGAAGCGTATCGCCTCCTGGATCTCGCCTATGGATGGGAGCGCGCAGTCGGCCATCAGGGTGTGCCGTATGCCGCTGCTCAGGACGTGGATATGGGCGTCGATGAAGCCCGGGACCACCGTGCTCCCCCCGAAGTCCAGCCTTCGCGTGTGGGGGCCCGCCAGGTCTCTGATCTCGTCATTGTCCCCAACCGCCACGAAGGCCCCCTCCCGGATGGCGAAAGCTTCCGCCCGGGGTTTGTACGGGTCGACCGTTATGACGTTGCCGTTATAGCCGATCAGGTCGGGAATTAGCTGGTCCGAGGCCATGTTTCACCTCCGATGCGAATGCCCGGACTGGCGGCGCCTCAGCCCCCGAGGGCCGGGACCCGGGACAGGATCACCCCGCCCGCCAACGCCGAGCCTATGACCCCCGCCACGTTGGGGCCCATGGCGTGCATGATGAGGAAGTTGTCCGGGCGTTCGCTCTGTCCGACCCGCTGCACCACCCGCGCCGCCATCGGCACCGCCGACACCCCCGCCGCCCCTATCAACGGATTGATCTTCCTCCCCGACAACACCATCATGATTTTCCCGAACAGCACCCCGGAGGCCGTCCCGATTATGAACGCTCCCAGCCCCAGCCCCAGTATCTTCAGGGTCTCCAGGTCCAGGAAGCTCTCCCCCGTCATCGTCGAGCCTATGACCAGGCCCAGGAATATGGTCACTATGTTGATGAGCGAGTTTTGCGCCGTGTTCGATAGCCTGTCCACCACCCCCGACTCCCTCATCAGGTTGCCGAACATGAACATCGCCAGCAGGGGTATCGCCTTCGTCGCCAGCAACCCTCCGATTATGAGGACCATGATGGGGAACATGACCTTCAACGCCTTGGGCACCGGCCTTTCGGTGTACTCCATGGGGATGCTGCGCTCGGCCTTGGTGGTTAACAGCTTCATTATCGGGGGCTGGATCAGGGGGACCATGGCCATGTAGGAGTAGGCTGCCACCACCACCGGGCCCAATACGTCGTTGGGACAGGTGTTGGTGTCGGGGCAGAGTTGGCTGGCCACGAATATGGTCGTGGGCCCGTCCGCCGACCCTATGATCGCGATGGATCCCGCCTCCCTCAACGAAAAGTCCAGGGCGATGGACGCCATCAGGCTGACGAAGATGCCCGCCTGCGCCGCCGCCCCCAGCAGCATTGTCGAGGGGCGCTGCAACAGGGGGGTGAAGTCGGTAAGGGCCCCGAGCCCCAGGAACATCAGCAGCGGGAAGAGTTCATTGTCCAGCCCCCCGCTTTTCAGCACTCCGAATATGCCGTGCTCTCCCGTCAGGCCGCCCAGGGGGATGTTCGTGACCATCGCGCTCAGGCCGATAGGCAGCAGGAGCAGGGGTTCGAACTTGTGCCTGATGGCGAGGTAGATCAGCCCGCCCCCGACGAGAATCATTACCACGTCCCGCCAGTCCAGGCCTATGAATCCTTCGAACAACTCCTCGACAAGCATCTCTGGCGTGCGCGGCGTTACCGGTCGGGCCGGCCCTCGGCCTCTTCCTCCTCCGTAAGGTATAGGGCCACCGCTATGGCCGCGGCCCTGGCCGCCTTGTCCCGCGCCTCGGGTTGCGTGAGGGCGGAGTCCTCGGGCGTTGCCGGCGTGAACGCGGGGGGTGGCTCGTCTATCGAAATGGGAGTCGATGAGACCTCGGCCCGCGCCCTCCCCAACCGGACGTCTCCCACCCTGCCGATCACCAGCCGCAGCCCCAACGTCGCCCCGAACATCACCACCAGGGCGAGGAAGACCATCCCCGCCCCGAGGCCCGCTATCTCCAGCCCATCAAGATACACTGGGGCATCTCCTAGTCTCGGCGTGGACTTGGGGCTCGGTCTGCAACGAGGCTGCTCGCCGCATGGGCTTGGAGAAAAGCGGGGTTACGGGCATCAGGCATTGGCCCATACCCCTTCGAAGAACTCGGCTGTAAGCTCGATAATCGAGTCCGACACTTCCACCAGGTCCTTCGATTGGTTCGCCTCGAAGCAGGCCACTTCCACGAACTTCCCCATGTCTTTCACCGTCTTAACGGCGTACGCGAAATCGGCGTCCCCGCTTACCAGGATGCCGGTGTCGTACAGGTCCTTCCAGGCCAGCTGGAGCATGTCGGTGGCTAGCATGATGTCCACGCCCTTCTCCACCGCCACCCCCTTCCGAATCGCGGCGCGGCCCAGCTTCACTTCCAGGTATGGCGTGTTGTGGAGTATGGTGAGGAACTTCTGTTGCTGCCCGTAGGCCTGCGGCTTGCGCCTGCTATCCTGAAGGATGTTGTAGTAGTAGGTCCTCAGCAGCTTGCGCCCCCGGAGCAGCTTCTGTACGAACCTTGGGAAGTTCAAGTCTGTTCGGCTGCAGGTCTCTTCCAGGGCGTGATAAAGATTGCTTCCGTCGATGAAAATGGCCACTCGAGGTCTGAGGTGGTTGTCAAAATTGTCGTTTACTATGGAGATCTCCTTGGCCTTCGCTCGGGATGCTGTGGTGGCGGGGCCGTGCGTCGTGAGTATACCCCACCCCCCAACAACCTACCAGTGCCACCCAAACCTTGAGACTCCTCCCGTAGAGAGGCTATAATACGCCCCGGCCCGGGGCCTTGCGCCCGGGACCTCCGTTCCATAGCACAACCTGGACAAGGATCAAGACTCATTCACCCGCTGCCTCCCCTAGGGCCCGACTTCGCCAAGGCATTCAACCCCAAGTCCGTGGCCGTCGTTGGCGCCTCCCGGGTCTCTTCCGTTGAGGCTGCGGGCTGGAACAACCCCTCGGGCCAGTTTATACCGTACCTTCTCAAGCTCGGCTATCCGGGCAACATCTATCCCGTCAACCCGAAGGCCGACGAAATCCTCGGACTCAAGTCCTACCCCTCCGTCTCCGCCCTCCCCGAAGTCCCCGAGATGGTCACCGTTGCCGTGCCCGCCCGGTTTTTGGCGGCGGTGCTGGAAGACTGCGCTTCTGTCGGAGCGCTCAACATCCACGTCTTCACCTCCGGCTTCTCGGAGACCTCCACCCCCGAGGGACTCGATATGGAAAGGGCCGCCCGGGAGGCGGCCACCAGAAACCAGATTCGCGTCGTCGGCCCCAACTGCCTCGGCGTTCATTCCCCCGGGTCCCGATTCTCGACCATCGGCGACATTAAAAACAGGCCCGGCGGGGCCGCTTTCGTGGCCCAGAGCGGCGGCCACTCCATGGACTTCATATTTCGCGCCGCGGACGTGGGCCTGGGGGTCAGCAAGGTGATCAGCTTCGGCAACGCCTTGGTCCTCGAAAGTGCGGACTACCTCGAGTTCCTGGGCCAGGACGAGAGCGCCACGGCCATAGGCATGTACATCGAGGGCGTCAAGAACGGCCAGAAGCTCCTGAAGCTGGTGCGGGAGATCAACCCCCGCAAGCCCGTCATAATCTGGAAGGGCGGACTCAGTGAGTCGGGCTCCCGGGCCGCAGCCTCTCACACCGGGTCCCTGGCCGGTCAGAGTGCGGTGTGGGACGCCTTCTTCCGGCAGACGGGCGCCGTCCAGGCCGGCTCCGTCGAGGAGGTCGTCGACGTAATGCAGGCCTTCGTCCACCTCCCCCCGCCCCATAGCAACCGCCTCGCCATGATCGGCAGCGGTGGGGGCAACAGCGTGGCCGCTTCGGACATATGCTCCCAGGAGGGCCTGGACATGGCCGCCCTTTCTTCGGAGACCAGCGCCCGCCTCCGAGAGTTCATTCCCGATGCCGGCAACAGCGTCCGAAACCCTGTCGACCTGTCCTTTATGGCTAACGTCCGCGACAAGCAGCGCCAGGC
>JAAXHX010000139.1 GCA_012270635.1 Dehalococcoidia bacterium
GGCGTTCGGAAGATTGGCATCGACCAGGTGAAGACCATGGTAGGTCGGGGCGTCATGCTGGACATTCCCCGCTACCGGGGCACGGAGCACATGAGGCCGGGCGAGGTCCTGACCGGCGAGGAGATGGACGCCGTCGCCGCGTCCCAGGGCATCGCCATCGAGCCGGGCGACATCCTCCTCTTCCGCACCGGCTGGCACACGGTCTTCTACAACGACTACGCCCTCTGGAGCTCCGGCGTCCCCGGCCCCGACGGTTCCCTCGCCCCGTGGCTTAAGGAGAGGGACGTCTGCGCCCTCGGGGCAGACCAGCCCACCGTCGAAGTGCAGGGCGCCATCGATGGGTATGGGGCCAGCTTCCTGCACCGCTACGCCCTGCGAGACCTGGGCATCTACCTGCTGGAAAACATGAACCTGGAAGAGATCGCCCGGGACCAGGTCTACGAGTTCCTGTTCGTCGGGGCGCCCCTCCCCCTCACCGAGGCCTCCGGCACCCCCTGGAACCCCGTGGCCCTGGTCTAAAAGAGGTAGGCCGGCATTCCAGGCAGTTTCGGAGGCAGCCTCAACGGAGGGACCCAGAAATGGCAAGCAGTCCGTTCCCCAACCTGTTCAGCCCCCTGACTATGCGCAACGCAACCATACGAAACCGCATTGTCAGCACGGGTCACGCCACCGTCCTCGCCGAGAACGGGATGCCCGGGCCCCGGCTCAACGCCTACCAGGCTGAGAAGGCCCGGGGCGGCGCGGGTCTGATCATCTGCTACGGCTCTGCCGCCGTCCACGAGTCGTCTCCGGCCTTCGACTGGGGTGGCGTCGAGCTTTATAACGACAAGGTTATCCCCTACCTGATCAACGCTGCTGCCGCCGTCCACAAGCACGGCGCCAAGATCTTCGCCCAGATCTCCCACCGGGGCCGGCGCGGAAACTCCGACTTGTCCTGGACTCCCCTTTTGGCCCCTTCCGGGCTTCCCGAACGCGTCCACAGGGAGACCCCCCACGAGATGGATACCGAGCAGATCAGGGACGTGGTCCGGGCCTACGGCAGGGCGGCGGGCCGGCTCAAGGCGGGCGGCTTCGACGGCGTCGAGATCATGATCGGCTCCGGGCACCTGCCCGAGCAGTTCCTCTCCCCCTTCTCCAACAAGCGCACCGACGCCTACGGCGGCCCCCTGGAAAACCGGGCCCGCTTCTCCAGGGAGGTGCTGGAGTCCGTCAGGGCTCACGTGGGCGACGACTTCGTCATCGGCCTCCGCGTCGGAGGGGAGGACGAGCGGACCAAGGGCGGCCTCTCACGCGCCGACCAGCTGGAGATCATTGCCCTCCTAGAAGCCACGGGCCAGGCCGACTACCTGAGCGTGGTCGGCGCGACACCTGAATACATGATGGGCCAGTCGGAGGCCGTCCCCGCCATGTGGTTCAAGACGGGCCTCTGGGTCGACTGGGCCGCCGAGGTTAAACGCCACAGCAGCCTCGCCATCCTCATTGCCGGCAGGATCACCGACCCCATGCAAGGCGAATGGATAGTCTCCGAGGGCAAGGCCGACCTCGTCGCCATGACCCGGGCCATGATCGCCGACCCTCACCTGGCCAACAAGGCTCGGGAGGGCCGCGTCGAGGACATACGACCCTGCATTGGCAGTAACCAGGGCTGCATCGGTCGTCTCTTCCACGGCAAGCCCGTTACCTGCATCCACAATCCGGTCATCGGGCGGGAGCAGGAGCTCGCCGCCGTCAAGCCCGCCGGGAACAGGAGGAAGGTTGTAGTAGTTGGCGGCGGGCCTGCGGGCCTCGAAGCGGCCCGGGTCTCCGCCGAGCGGGGCCACAACGTTATCCTCTTCGAAAAGCGGCCCGTCCTCGGGGGGCAGATCACGCCCTACACCAGGGCTGCGGGACGGGAGGACTTCGGGGCTATAACCATCTGGCTAGAGGATCAGGCCCGGAAGCTGGGCGTCGACATCCGGCTCGCCACCGAGGCCGACGCCGACTCCATCCTCGCCGAGTCTCCCGATGCCGTGATAATCGCCACCGGCTCCGAGCCCCTGCCCCCAGACATCCCCGGTGCAGAGTCGGGGCCCGTGGTTACCACCGAAGAGGCCCTGACGCGAGAGGTGGACTGGGGTGAAAAGGTCCTGGTTATCGACCAGGACGGCCATCACAAGGGCCCCGCCGTCGCTGAGCAACTCGCCCTCCAGGGCCGCAGCGTAGAGGTTGTCTCCGACCTATTCACCATCGGAGAGGACATCGACGTCAGCGTCAAGCCCCTTGTGTACCAGCGCCTGTACACCAACGGCGTCACCCTCAGCCCTAACACTCAGGTGAAGGAGATCAGGGAGGAGCAGGTGGTCCTTCGCAACATCTACAATGACGAAGAGCGCACCGTGGACGGCGTGTCCACCATAGTACATGCCGGGCTGCGTCGGGCGCAGGACGGCCTGTACAAGGCGCTAAAGGACAAGGTGTCTGACGTCCGCCTGGTGGGCGATGCTATGGCCCCCCGCCGCATTCACGACGCCATCCTCGAAGGCACCCGGGCCGGGCGCGCCGTCTGAGACGCTCCCTAGGCCAGGTATCCTCCGTCCACCTTGACCAAGTTCCCGTTCACGTAGGACGCCGAGTCCGAGCAAAGCCAGACCACCACCTCGGCAACTTCCGCCGGGGCTCCCTGGCGATGCAGAGGCGTACCTTCGAGGAGTTGGCGGCTCTTCTTGGGGTCGGCGCCCCAAAGCCGTTCCACCATGGGCGTGTCTATGGTGCCGGGACAGACCGCGTTGACCCGGACCCCCTGACCCCCGAACTCCAGCGCCGCCGACTTCGTCAACCCCGACACCCCAAACTTGCTCCCCGCATACGGCCCCAGCCCAGAGCTGCCCTTCAACCCGCTTATCGACGACGTGTTTACTATTGCTCCTCCTCCCGCGGCCACCATCGCCGGAATCTCGTACTTCATGCAGAGCCAGACGCCCTTCAGGTTGACGGCTATCACCCGGTCGAAGTCGGCTTCCGAGCAATCGACCAGGCTGCCCGTCGGGCCCTCGATGCCCGCGTTGTTATATGCGTAGTCAAGTCTCCCGTGGTTCTCCACTACGCGGGACACCATCCCCTCGACCTCGTCGGCACGGGACACGTCTACCCGCCAGAACTCCACCTTCGCCCCGAGCTCGCCCGCCAACCGCACAGTCTCCGCGCCTCCCGCCTCATCCACGTCGACCGTCGCAACCGTCGCCCCCTTCTTGGCAAACGCCAGGGCCGTCGCTCTCCCAATCCCCGATCCCCCGCCGGTCACCAGGGCCACCTTGCCCTTCATATCGTCACCCATGAGAGTCCCCCCTTCTCTGTCTAGCCTCTGATGTGCTCATCGTACCATTTCCTCCAACCGCACCCGCCTGACCCGAATGGTACAATACCTCCAATTCGATTCGCCATTATGTTCACTAAAGCGAGACCCCGGCCATGAAAGCCATTCGCGTCGAAGAGCAGGGCGGCCCCGAGGTCATGGTCTACCGGGACTTCGGGCTTCCGCCCCCCACCCCCGACCAGGTGCAGATCAAGCTCGAAGCCATCGGCGTAAACTTCCGCGACATCTACCAGCGAAGCGGCGAGTACCCCATGAAGTTGCCCTACACCCCCGGCACCGAGGGCGCAGGGACGATCACCGCGATGGGAGAGGAGGTAACCGGCTTCAGCCTCGGGGACCGGGTGGGCTACTACGGGGCCCTCGGTGCGTACGCGGAGATGACCAACGTCCCCGCCCGACGCGCCATCAAGCTCCCCGATAGCTGCGCCTTCGACCAGGCCGCCGCGGTGATGGGCCAGGGGACCACCGCCCACTACCTCGTCCACAGCTGCTATCCCCTCAAGAGCGGGGAGACCTGCCTCGTCCACGCCGCCGCCGGGGGCCTCGGGCTCCTCCTCGTCCAGATGGCCAGGCGCTTGGGAGCCACCGTCATAGGCACGGTGTCGACCCGGGCAAAGGCCGAGGCCGCAAGGGCCGCCGGCTGCGACGAGACGATCATCTACACCGAGCAGGACTTCGAGGCCGAGGTGCGGCGCATCACCAGCGGCGCCGGCGTCCACGTGGTCTACGACAGCGTAGGCAAGACCACCTTCGACCAAAGCCTCCGATGCCTCAGGCGCAGGGGCTACCTGGTCCTCTGCGGCCAGTCCAGCGGCCCCGTGCCTCCCTTCAACCCCCGGGTCCTCAACTCCCTCGGCTCCCTCTACCTGACCCGGCCCTCGGGCGTCGACTATTCCGCGACCCGAGAAGAGATGGAATGGCGGCTGAACGACGTCCTGTCCTGGGTCGCCTCCGGTGAACTCACCGTCACCATCGACTCCACGAGCCCCCTGCCCCAGGCAGCCGAAGCCCACGTCCGCCTGGCCGGCCGCGCCACCATAGGCAAGCTCCTCTTGAAGCCCTGACGCCCCACCCCACCGGTTGACAAACCCCATGCCCTGTACTACAAATCAAACCGAGACCTGAACCGATCCCCCCTGGAGGTTTCATGGCCGAGCTCCTTCTGGTAGGCACCACCCATTATCCGCCCCTCATCTACCCCGACGAGGGCATGTATTCCCAACTGCGCAAGCACGTGGAGAGCGACCGTACACCCCCCGACATGAAGGTCGAGGCGAACTGGCCCGAGGCAATGCAGAAGGAGTACGGACTCAATGGCGCCAACGCCCAGGCCTCCGCGGCGGCTCACCGTGAGCGCCTCGTCTCTGCCTTTCGGGCCCTGCGCAGGGAAATCGATGACTTCAGCCCCGACTTCGTCCTCATCTGGGGAGACGACCAATACGAGAATTTCCGCGAGGACCTCGTGCCTCCCTTCTCCATCTACATCAGCGATAAGTTCGAGACTCAGCCCTTCCAGAGAAAATGGTTCGCCCCCGACGGCGCCCAGGTCTTCAACGTCTGGGGCGAGCCCATAGACAAGACCTTCGTCCATCGGGGGCACCCGGATGCCGCCAAGCATCTGACGACCAGGCTGCTGGAGTTCGGCTACCCCATGCCCTACTCCTACACTAACCTCCACTTCAACGGCCTGCCCCACGCCTTCATGAACACCCTCCTGTTCCTGGACTACGACCGCACGGGCTTCGACTACCCGGTGGTGCCCTTCCACGTCAACTGCTACGGCTCCAGCGTCGTGCGGAACCGGGGCGGCAGCTTCCTCAACGCCGAGGAAGGCGCGGAACCCGATCCCCCCGCCCCCTCCCCCCGCCTCTGCTTCCAGGTCGGGGCGG
>JAAXHX010000140.1 GCA_012270635.1 Dehalococcoidia bacterium
GACCCTCTCTCGTCCAGCGACGGGATATGGGCTTCTGAAAGCAGGTCTGTAGCGTGTTGGAACGCGGAGGCAAGGTCTTTGGACGAAGGCTTGTCTGTGAGCCGGAACATGTTGGAGATGCGCAGGCTTCCTAGGGACAGGGAGTCGAGGGACTTCAGGGAACGGCGGGCGAACCGCACGATCTCGGTGCTGCCGCCCCCGAGGTCGGCCAGGAGGCCCCGGGCCACGGGCAGACCGTGAATTGCGCCGATGAAGCAGTAGGCGGCCTCCTCGTAGCCGTCGATGATCCTGAAGGTAACGCCGTGCTTTCTTCTCGCGGAATCGGTGACCAAGAAGCCGTTGAGGGACTCCCGCAGGGCCGCCGTGCCCACGGCGTTGACCTCCTTGATGCCGTATCCCGAACAGACGTAGGCGAAGTCCTCAATGGCATCCAGAACACCGGCAACGCCCTCGGGGTCCAGGGCGCCGTCGGCATCGACGTAGGACATAAGGTTCAGGTTGAGGACCTGCTGGGCTATGGGTTCGATGCCGCCGCCGGGATTCAGGCGAATGATCTCGGCCCTCGCCGAGCCGGAGCCGATGTCGATCACCGCGGTCAACGAATCGTCAGTAGAGGTAATGGAGCGCTGCCCCTCATAACTCAAACCGTGTTGCGGCCACTTTTGGAAGGGGCGGAGTTCAGGGTTCAAAACGAGGTAGTGTTCGCAGGGGGGCGGTCCCTTGTCAAGTGCGGAATGACGGGCCCGGCAGCGAGGATCGAATGAAGGCCATCGAGGTTCAAGGTCGATGATAGTACAGCCTTCAAAAGCCGCGCAACGGGCTGGGGAGACTGCTGCCGAGTCGTCTCGTTCCATTTATTTGCACCGCGTCCAACCGACACGTAACTCAATTCACGGGCACGCCTCAAAACTGGTATAAATGCACAATTCATGTTTGCAGTAGACACAAGACGGTTTGACCAGCTCGCCTAAGCACCGGATTGGAGCGGCCCTGGCAGCCTTCGCCGTTGCCTGCGCCGCTCTTGTTGGCTGGATGGCCCTGATTTCACTTACTCCTGTAGACGCGAGCACCGTGGACATGATCGAGGTGACGGAGATCACCAAGACCGGGGCCAAGGTGACTGTTACCCTCGGCGGGGGCGCTGACTCGGGATTAGTCTATTGGCGTTATCGGACCACCACGCCGGAGGGGCAGTGGCTCGGGAACGACAGGGTTTCCGTAATCAACGGCGTTGCCGTATTTACCCTTACGAGTCTCATCCCCGGGACCGAATACGAGGTCCAGGTTTCCCCGGACAGTACCTTTCCTCCGACTGACAGTTTATCGAAGAGTTTCGCCACCCTGGCCCCCGACCCCTTCGCATCGGGGGTGAGCGTGGAAAACGTCACCCAAACGGAGGCAACAGTACATGTAACCATCGCCCACCCGGGCCCCGAGCCCATGACGGTCTACGTGCGTTACCGCACCGATGACAGCCAACCCTGGAGCGACCCGCCAGTGACCACTATCGCTACCGATGACACGGCCACGGCAACGTTGTCGGACCTGGCGCCCGGCGCCGATTACGATGTGGAGGCTTCCCTCGGGACCGGATTCATAGCCGGTGAGACAGCGTCCGCGACTTTCACCACCCTGCTGCCGAGGGTATCCGGGGTGAGGGTCGACGACGTCACTACCTCCGGAGCCACAGTCAACGTGAGCATCGCCGAGCCGGGGTCGAGGGAAAATACCGTCCACGTACGCTACAGGGTCTCTACCTCAACATCCTGGGACACACTGCCTTCAAGGTCGGTGGCCGGGGAGACCGCCTTATATGACCTCTCGGGGCTGAGCCCGGGCGCCGTATATGAGGTGGAGGCATCCCTGGATAGCGCTTTCACCACCGATGTGAAGTCGGCGAATTTCACCACGCGGTCGCTCCCGAGGATTGGCTCAGTCAACATGGCCGACGTGGGGGAGACCAGTGCAAGCGCCATAATATCCATCATCGATGGGGATGGGACTATCCTGACGATATACCTGCGTTACCGGGACACGTCCCTCGGGGCTTGGAGCGGCACCCAAACGGGGACTTCCGTGACCGACACCGCGAACATCCCATTGGCAGGCCTGACGCCGTATACCGAGTATGAAGTGGAGGTCTCCCTGGAGAGCGGATTTAGCGAAGTTGTCTCCGCGGCGTTCACGACTGCGGAAGTGAGAGTTGTCGTCTCCTCGCTCTCATTTGAACACGTGACCCGGGACACGGCGACGGTCACCGTAGGCATCGCCAACCCGGGGAGCCTTGCGACGGTCTATCTGCACTATCGCCAGCAAGGGATGAGGGCCTGGAGCGCTCCCGAGACCCGCGCTACGTCCTACGACAGCGTTCGGTTTACTCTTACGGGCCTGGAAACGGACACGGTCTATGAAATGGAGGCATCCCTCGCCCCCGATTTTCCTGCAAGCGACACCCTGTACGCCGCCTTCACCACAGCCCCACCCGCCGGCATCTCGGGAGTGCGGGTGGATGGCCTCACTCATACGGGAGCCAGGGTCATAGTAGACCTCGAAGACCCACGAGACCGGGCTACGGTCCATCTGCGCTACCGAGCCCGCGGTACGGTGGCGTGGTCGGGGCCTGAGAGTCGGGTCACCTCCTCCGGCGGGGCCCGCTTTGTCCTTACAGACCTCATTGCGGACACGGATTACGAGGTAGAGGCGACCACAGACCCCAACTTCCCCGCTAGGAATACGGCTTACGAGACCTTCAGCACCGCACCTGCTCCCGCAATCTCCAGCGTGAGGGTGTCAGGTGTCTCCGATATAGGGGCCACGGTTACCGTGAACATCAGGGGACGGCAGCCCGGGACAAGGGTCTTTCATCGCCATCGTGCCAGCGGCGACCAGACGTGGAGCATCCCGGAAGTGCGCACCACTTCCACGGCCAGTGCGCGCTTTACCTTGTCGGGCCTGACGGCGGATACGGAGTACGAGGTGGAAGCCTCCCTGGACGGAGACTTCAGCGTCCCGGTGTCCAAGGCCTTCACCACGGCGGCCAAGGGGCCGACCGTCTCGGGGTTCATTGGAGGCTCTATAACCCCGACTACCGCCGAGGTGACGGTCAACATCAACGACCCCCAGGACAGGATGACGGTCTACTTACGCCACCGAGTTTGGGGATCGAGCGCCTGGAGTGACCCCGAGACCCACACCGCCTCCACTACAGATGCCACCTTCGAGCTCATGGGCCTGACCCCTGGCGCCACCTATGAGATCGAGGCGTCCATGGACCGCAGCTTCTCGGGGGCGGATACGGTGTCGGCAATCTTGACGACGACTTCCGTCGCCAAGGTATCCGCGGTAAACGTCGACGTGGTTACTCAGACAGAGGCCAGGGTGACGGTCTCCATCTCCCATGCGGAGGAGATGACCCGGACATTGCATCTGCGCTATCGAGAGTTATCCGATGGCGACTGGACTCAAAGCCAAATTGAAGTGGACACGGCAAATGCTGAAGTGGCGCTCTCCGGCCTTGTCCCGGATACCGACTACGAAGTCCAGGCCTCGTTGGATGGGTCCTTCCCAACTGTCGACACACAATCCTTGGCGTTCCGCACCCTGATCGCCGAGACCGAAGAGCCGCCGCCCGTCAGTCCAATTGCCGTCGTCTCCCCCAAGGTCTTATCCTTCACGGTGACCGAGGGTGTGGACAACATTCAAAGTGCACCGCTCGGAATCTGGAACTCCCTCCACTCTGCCACTATGGAGTTTTTCCTCAACGAAGACATCGGCTGGCTGTCCGTAGACCCGGGAGCAGGTTCGTCCCTGCACCCAGAGGACGCATTCGCGGCGGTGGTGAAGGTGGATGCCTCGGGGCTGGGGGTGGGGGGTTATAGCGGCGATATTCGGGTGCAGGGCAACGCCGAAAACCTGCCCATGAGCATACCCGTTACCCTGACCGTATCCGAGCCCTCACCCACCCCCGAGCCCCCACTGATTCCTGCACCTGCTTCCTCACCGACACCCGTGCCCGTCCCCACCCTCGCTCCTATTCCCACGGCTGTACCTGCCCTCGCCCCCAGCGCCCCGGCAACGCCCACGCATACCCCCGCCCCGACCCTTACCCCCGGACCTGCCCAAACGGCGCTTTCCACGCCCACCCCAGGCTCAACTGCAACCCCACTCATCCCGCCCTCTCCAACACCACCGGCAGAGGAAGAAGAGGCTGAAACAGACCTAACCCTGACACTCATCACGGTTACGTTGATACTGATGCTCGTGTTTGTAGTCGGATTCTTCGTCTACCGTAAGAAGACGTAGCGCTAGCAAATGGTGGGTTGACAAACCATCGGTTTATGTGTAATGTGTATACACATCACAGTTCTTGAAGTGGGAGACCATCATGGCCAGGGTGCAACTAATAATCCCCGATGAAGACCGAGCGAAGTTTGGCGAACAGGCGCGCAGGGAAGGCATGACGTTGAGCGCGTGGCTCAGGGCTGCAGCCCGTGATCGTCTTGAGAAGGGGCGACGCTCCGGCATCTTTGAGTCGGATGAGACGCTCGAGGCGTTCTTCCGCCGGTGTGATTCCCATGCGGACCTGTACCGGGAGCCCGATTGGGAAGAGACTAGGAAATTGATTGCCGAGGCGCGTCCGTCGGTCGCGGACGCCTTGTGATTTTCGTTGACACCAACGTACTCATGTACGCTGTGGGGTCGCCTCATCCATTGAAGGTCCGGGCCAGGGAATTCTTCCTGCACTCTCGGCGCAACGGCGCTCCTCTCGTCATGTCGGCGGAAGTTCTCCAAGAACTGTTCCATGTTTATAGCAGGACTGGTAGATTCCAGACGCTAGAAGATGCGATTTCACTCATCAATGACGCATTTTCGGAGGTCTGGCCACTGGAGAAGGAGGATGTGGACGAGGCCCGCGCCCTCTACGCTAAACATCCGAACCTACAGGCCCGGGACCTTTGCCATTTGGCGAGTTGCCGAAGGCGAGGGGTGGTAACGATGATGACCTTCGACAGGTCTTTATTGGCCGCGGCGGACGCCTTAACAGGCTAGTATGCGTCCCCAATTGCACGACCTTGCCCCTTGACGCCCGATAAGGCTACTGCGAATGGACGACGTCGAAGCATTGGCCCGCAAGTTGATATCCATCGATTCCCAGAGCCACGTGAGCAACGCGTCCGTGGCCGAATTCGTTGCCGATACCCTCGCCCCCTTCGCCGACGAGGTTGAGCGGATCGAGTACACGGACCCCGGCGGTCGTCACAAGATCTCACTGGTGGCGCGGGTTGGTAACGGCAGAGGGGGGCTGGCCCTATCGGGGCACATGGACACGGTCCCGGGGCTGGGCTGGGACTCGGACCCCTTTGAAGCGAGGGTTGAAGACGGGAAGATGTACGGGCTGGGGGCCGTGGACATGAAAGGAGCCATCGCCGCGACCCTGGTGGCTGCAAGAACGTACGCGGGACTCGGGGCACGAGGGCCCCTGACTCTCATCTATACCACCGACGAAGAGACCGACACCCAGGGCGCCCGTCGGATCGTCGACGAATCGGAACTGTTGAGGTCTATCGGGCCCCGGCACTGCATAGTAGCCGAGCCAACGAACCTACGGGTGGTCAACGGGCACAAGGCGGCCATCACCTTCAGCGCGAGTTCTCGGGGCAGGGCGGCCCACAGTTCCAGCGGCAAGGGGCTGAATGCCAACATAGCCATGATCCCCTTCATCCACGAGATGGGGCAGCTTTACGAAGAGCTGGTGGAGGACCAAGCCTACTGGGACCCGGACTTCGATCCCCCGTTCCCCGACTGGAACATCACCATTGACAACCACGGCGCGGCGGCCAACGTGACCGTGCCCCTCAGCACGTGCCGGGTGAACTTCCGCTACACCCGCACCTTGGACCCCGGCCCCGTGATGGCTCGGGTGCAGGAGTCGGCGGAGAGGGCCGGGCTGGAATTGGAATCGTGGAGCAGTGGCCCCCCGCTCTACCTGCCCCCCGACTCGGAGCTGGTACAGCTGGCGCTGGAGATCACGGGAGAGCAGGCGCCGATGTCGGTCCCGTACCGCACGGACGCCTGTATCCTGAGCGAGGCAGTGCCGTGCATCGTGGTCGGGCCGGGAGACCTGAGGCAGGCCCATACCGTAAACGAATGGGTCAGCGTGGAGCAGCTTCACCGGAGCGTCGATTTGTATATGAAGTTCATAGAGGCCGTCTGCCGATAGAGTAAGGCTCGACCTGAAGGAGGCCCGTAGTGAGCGCTATGAAATACCCGACATGGGATGAGTTTCTGGGAGACTGGGAGGAGTTCATCAAGGGCAGCTTCGGGGACAGGCCCATGTTCCCCACCCTGGCCCCGGAGACGCCAACCTTCATGGGCCTGCCTGAGGCCAAGTTCCCGGAAGACTTGAAGGGCGTGGACGCGGCCATAATCGGGGCGCCCTACGTGGCGACGACCCACGAGACCTATGCCGGAGTGGACCGGAACGAGTGGCTTTCGGCGCCGAAGAGGGTCAGGCAGCAATCGGCGCGATACCAGTCGGGATACATCCAGGAGTTTCGGATGGACGTGTTCGATCACCTAAAGGTCGTCGACTACGGAGACGCTCCCATCCCCGCGGAGGTGATGAGAGACCAGTCCCCCGACAACATACTGAAGGCCCAGGCCGCCGTGGAGATGAAGGTGGGACAGGTGTTGGACGCTGGGGCGATTCCGGTGGTCATCGGGCAGAACTCCCCGTGCGGGTCCTACGCCATCGCCAAGCCGATAGCCGAGCGCACCGACGGCTCGGTGGGATGCGTCAGCCTGGACACCCACTGGGATATTCAGCCCTTGGACTTCCTTTCCCAGGACCCGAGGATCGCGGGGTCGGCCAGCTGGAAGCACAAGATGTACGAGTTCCACGAAAACATGCACCCCCAGCACCTGGTTGAAATAGGAGAGCGGGGGATGCTGGAGAGGAAGGACCTGGTCGAATCGTACATCGACCGGGGAGCGCGGTTCATCTCCTCATGGGAGGTGCGGGA
>JAAXHX010000141.1 GCA_012270635.1 Dehalococcoidia bacterium
AGCGCGGATCACGATGCGCAGCGAAACCGACACTGAGATCAGGCTGGGCCTGAGGATGTTGAAGCAGAATCGCCGTTGGGACAGCACGCGCTTCCCACGTGAGGAGCCGCTCAGCGAGGCTGAATGGCAGAGCGACGAGTGGGTCTACCTGAGCGCGTTGCCGGTCAAGGTGGTCTACCGCCAGCTCGCGGTCGATGGCGTGCGGTTGTTCGTCTACATCATGATCGCGTTCGGGGTGCTGGCCGGGATCGCATGGTTCGTCTGGCGTCGGTGGTTGAGTTAAGTCCCTTTCCCCCAGCGAGGGATCCCTCTCCCCCTTCTGGGGGGAGATGTCACGTAGTGACAGAAGGGGGTCGGGCCAGATCGATGACCAAGCGTTTATCAACCTCCTGCATGCCTGTCAGACCCCCCTCTGCCTTCGGCATCTCCCCCCAGAGGGGGGAGAGGGGAACGGGGGCCGGCATCTCCCCTCAGAGGGGAACGGAGGCCGGCATCTCCCCTCAGAGGGGGATCCCTCTCGCCCCGCTGGGGGGAGATGTCACGTAGCGACAGAGGGGGTCTGCTACCCGCCGCCGACCTGGTAGATCGTGCGGTGCCGCAGACGCGCCAGATCCTCGCCTGACTCGGTGCTGATCGTGACGTCGAGCAGACAGTACTCATGCAGCTTGCGGCGGTAACCGTCGGTCATGTGACCTGATACGACCAGGCTCTGCCCCGCGAGCATGGGGGCGAACATCTGGATTTGGCTGCCGGCGTGAATGCCTGCACTGTAGGTGTAGCTATGGCGAATCAGGCGCGTGCAGCGCCCGGCGATCCAGCCCGGGTGCAGGCGCGCGCCCTCGCCGCGCCAGCGTGGGTGAGGGTCTCGTGCGAACTCGTCCGCGTACTCGACCGCCTCCGCAGCCGACATTGCGACTGCCATCGCGGGGATGTCCTCGCCGACCGGCAGGTTGTCCGGGGTGAGCAGCGTGGGCGGATCGGTAGGAGCGACGGGGGTGCGATTCTGCGCCACGGCCAGGTCGGCCAGGAACGGCCCCTTGCCCATCCCCGCGACGCCTGCGATGCAGACCTCTCCCGACTCTTTGGCCATCGTGAATTCGACGCTGGCTGTCCCGACCCCCGTCTGTCCCTGCGGGACATCTCCCACTGAAGGGGGGAGAGGGGAAACACGGGTCGTGATCTCGTCGCCGGGGTAGACCGG
>JAAXHX010000142.1 GCA_012270635.1 Dehalococcoidia bacterium
AGGTTGCCGTAGTAGCTCAGGTAGCAGTAGCAGTAATTATGCTCGCACACGAAGTCCCACGTGCTGCTGCTCCCCCCGCCCGGCACCCATATCGGCGGATGAGGCTTCTGCACGGGCTTCGGCCAGACGTTCACGTAGCGCAGCTGCGTGTACTTGCCGTTGAATGCAAACACGTCGTCCCGGGTCCACGCATCCACAATCAGATCGTGGGCCTCCCGGTACCTCTCTCGCTGCACTATCGGCGGTATCCCGTAGCAGAAGTTGGCATCCGCCGAGGTGCCCAACGGCATCCCCGCGATCAACCGACCCCCGCTTATGCAGTCCAACATCGCGTACTCTTCGGCGATACGCACCGGCGGATGAGTCGTGGGCAGGGTGGCCCCCATCTGCACCAGCGCCGCGTTCTGCGTCCCCCGGGCCAACGCCGACCCCATCAGGTTCGGGTTTGGCATGAAACCGTATGCGTTCTGGTGGTGCTCATTGACGCATATCCCGTCCATCCCCATCTTGTCGGCGTAGATCAGTTCGTCCAGCGTCCAATTGTAGTACTGGCCTACCCTCTCCGGGTCCGCCAGCTCCGACCACGGAGGGTCCACCCACACCGAGTGATATCTGTCCTCGAAGTCGTCGGGGAGCTCCCGGTGGGGCATCAGGTGGAACATGGATACCTTCACGATTGCACCTCCTGGGCGTTTACACCCACCCTATCCTCAAGCCCTCGCCAACCGAGGGCGTCAACGTTCGTGCATATTAGCACAATGCTTCCCCCTCTTTCCCCCTCCCCCACCACGCCCCGACCCAGAGTGCCCGGGGCCAGCGGGCCCACTCGTGCTGGGCCTGTCAAAGTATGAGCGGGGGGGGGGCCAGCCCCATCCGTCATTCCGGCCCCCGAGCCGGAATCCATCCCCACACTTCCGTCATTCTCGACCCCGATCGGGAATCCAGGGGCTGCGGGGCCGCTCGTGCTGAGCCTGTCGAAGTATGAGCGGGGGGGGGCCGCCCCCATCCGTCATTCCGGCCCCCGAGCCGGAATCCATCCCCTCCCCTTGATGGGATATATCAGCCGTGTTGAGACGCAACACGGCTAATGTACCAATAAAACAGGGAGAACGGGAACCGATTCATCACCGAGGGCAAGGGGCGCAGCGCCTCTTCATTCCTGACCCCTCATCATCCCCACCCCCGAACACCATCTTGCTATAGCCACGCCGGAGCGCATACCCCGATCACGATCAGCACGCCGATTGTTATGCACACGGCGGTACAGCAACCGGGCCCTTTGTGCTGCACGACGTGGTAGTTATAGGTGCTTTCCCGCCATGGAGGATCTCTCCGCTCCGGCCTTTGCTCGTCCTCCATGTCCAGGATCGTCTGGTGAGCGTCGCAAAGATCGCTCCCCAGCATCACAGGGTTGTGGCAGCGCGCCCAGCCATACGATTCCGCAGCGCAGATCGCGTTGTCGATGTGTCGTCGCCCGGAGCCCTCACCCTCGATCATGCGTAGACTACCGGCGCCCCTTCACCTCTCCTCTTCCGGCGTTGTCAGCAACCAGCGATTAACGAGGGCGCTGCCGTGCTCTTTCCCCGTGATTCCAAATCCCTTTTCTCGCAGCATCTTATCGACGGCCCGGTTGCGTTCGAAGAACTCCTTCTTCGCGGCCTCGGCCTTGGTAGAGTCCTTGGGTATCACGTAAAACTCGGATATGGTCTCTAGGGATTCATGGGTACCGTCAGACCTTATTCGCTCGTGCCGATCGTTGGTCATCCGATGGGACGCATAGAAATCCAGGT